>CAYVPL010000129.1:0-7901 GCA_964453755.1 uncultured Planctomycetales bacterium | reverse complement strand
GTTGACAAATCCAGCGAAGGCGCGTGGCTGGGACTGCCGCCGGGTCTGTGGATCCTCTTTCTGCTGGCCTGGGGCATGAGCGCGGTGCTGCGCGCGACGCCCTTCGGCCTGCACACGATCGCCATCGGCAGCAACGAAGCCACGGCGCGGCTGTGCGGCGTCGAAGTGCCGCGCACCAAGGAGCGCATCTACGCGCTCTGCGGCGCATTCGCCGGTCTGGCGGGGGTGATGCTCTTCGGCCGCCTCGGCGTCGGCGAGCCGACCGCGGCGGTGGGGCTGGAGCTGGACGTGATCGCCGCCTGCGTGATCGGCGGCGCGAGCCTGTCCGGCGGCGAAGGCGGCATGCTCGGCGCGCTGATCGGCGCCTTCCTGATGACCTTCCTCGCCAACGGCATGAACCTGGCCGAGGTCGAGAACTACTGGCAGGAGATTCTGACCGGCGTGATCATCGTGGCGGCAGTGGCGCTCGACCGCTGGCGCCACCGCCGCGCCCAGTTCTGATTTCAGCGCGGGGCCAGGCGCGCGCTCAACTCGCCGTTGCCCGGGAAGAGGCCGAGTCCCTGGCTCCAGATCGCGCGCGCCTTGTCAGCCTGGCCGGTCTGCTCGTAGAGGTTGCCGAGGAACAGGTAGGTGTTCGCGAACTCGGGGCGCGGGCTCATGCCGGACTGCTGCGTCACCAGAGTTTCGAAATTGGAGATCGCGGCCTGCTGCTTGCCCATGATCGGCGGCCAGAAGGTGTAGGAGACGGCTTTGTTGAAACGGGCGTCCCAGTGGGCATCGTCCAGCGCCAAGGTGCGGTCGAAGGCCGCGTCGGCCTTGATGGCCCAGCCCGCGGCTTGCGGGCCGGGCGCCTCGCCGCTCATGATCGGCTGCAGATAGGCGTAGCCGAGTTCGAATTGCAGGGCCGTGTTGCGCGGATCCGCGGCCGCCTGCGCCTCCAGCGCGCCGATCAACTCCAGCATCTTGCCCCCGTCCAGAGCCTGCTGCCACAACGCCTCGCGCTCCTCGCCGGTGAGCCCGGGATTCAGCAGTTGGCTCAACGCGCCGGGCAGGGAGAATGCGGCGGCGACCTCTGGCTCGGCGCCGACGGCGGTCTCGGCCGCCAAGGCCGCGGAGTTTTCTTGCATCCAGCGCTCCACCGCGCGCGCCACCAGGTCGTCGAGCACTGGCTCGCGGTTCAGGCCCGCGCCGCTCGCGGCGGGAGCGCTGCGCAAATCGGCGATCTCCTTCTGCAGCGCCAAATTGTCGCGCTGCAATTGATCCAGCCTCTGGAGGATCTGCGTCAGGGCCGCGCCTTGCCCGTCGTCGACAAGCGGGGCGGCCGGGCGGAACAACAGCGAAGCGATGGCCGTCGTGCCGGCGGCGATCGCGACCATGATCAGAAGGAGGGGGGCGGTTCTCACGACGCCCCCATGTTAAGCCCGGGCGTCGCCGGCCCGCCTACTCTTCCTCTTCGGGCGGAATGTAGGCGTTGTGCGCCTCTTTCTTCAAGCCCATCAGCGCCTCGTGCTGCTTTTTGGCGTCTTCGAAGCGGCCTTCGACCAGGGCCTGCTCCAGCTGCAGCAGCGCGTCGGCCGTTCCCAGCAGCTTGCGCTCGAAGTTGATGCGCCACACCACCTTCTCGGTGTCCGACATGGGCGTGAAAGGCTCGGGGCAGTGCGGCAGGGCGGCCAGCGCCGCATCCTTCATGCCGCGCACCACGGCCAGATTGTCAACCGCCTTGGCCGGATCGGCGACGCTGCGCCGCAGGCCTTTCATGCCGCGGTCCAGGACTTCCATCTTCTCTTCGAGAGGGGACTCCTGCTCAGCGCCGGCCGCCGGCTCCTGCGGGCGGGACCAGGCGGAGACGGCGGAGGGGAGGAGAATCAGGCCGGTTCCGGCAACTGCCAGAACCGTGAACGTGCGGAGGATTCGATTCATCGGACGCCCAAGATATCAGAGATCCGCCTCGATCTCCGCCACGGGCAGGAAGGTGCGGTCGAAGCGCTCGGCGAAATCCAGCAGCAGAACCTTGGCCGCGGGGCGGGGTTGCAAGCGCTTGGTCTTGCCGCCGGATTCGAGCGTGATCTTGGGTTGGGCCGCCAGATAGGCCGCGGGCAGCAGCAGGAAGGCGTTTCGCAGCCGCTCGCCCGCGACGCGCAGCACGCCGTCGGCCGCGCGCTCGACCTGCAAGTCGGCGGTGCGCGCATCCGCCAACTCCAGGATGTGGCGGACCCGGCGCTCGTGATCCCAGCCGTCCCATTGGCCGGGATCCACCTCGATCGCGAAGCTCTCCTTCACATCTTTCTCGTATCGGCCGGGGCGCGCCCAGCCCAGGCGCTCCGGATCGTCCCAGGCCGCGCGCCAGCGCATGCGCTCCGGAAAAGGATTGCGCTGCGCCGCGCTCAGAAATGCGGGCCAGTCGAGCGCGCCGTGTTCGTAGGAATGACCGATGCCAGGCTGCTCGATCAGTTGCGCGTCCACGGCGCCGGCCGCGCGCATCCGGCCGAGAGCCAAGCGCAGATTGAGCAGCAATTTGGGGTCGTCGTCCGCGCCCTGCAGATCGCGCAGCGGCACGCTCGCCAGATTCTCGCTGTAGCGCAGATTGTTGCGGCCGCCCGCGACGACGAAGGTCGGCCCGCCGATGCAGGGCGCCACGCTGGCCCACAAGTCAGGATGGCGCAGCCCCAGATCCCAGGCCAGATGCCCGCCGCGGCTGGCACCGACGAGGTGAATGCGATTCTCGTCCACGTCATAGTGGCGGCGCATCCACCGCAGCGCCGCCAACGCCGCGGCGCGCTCGCGCGGCGTGAACGCGTAGCCGCCGGCGGAGGCCGGGTCCGTGGGCGCGCAAATCAAGGCGCCGATCGCATCCGCCGTCGCGCGCCACTCCGCGATCATCGTCGAGCCCTCGCCGCCGGAGCCGTGGCAGGCCAGGATCAGCGGGGCGGGGCGCGACGGGTCGTAATTGGCCGGCAGATAGAGGTGCAGGGTCGTGCTCTCGATTTCCTCCAGCACCGGCAGGTCCGCGAGCAGGCGATGCGCGCCCGGCGCATCCGGTCCGCCGGGCGCGGGCCGGAAGGCGGCGGCCGCCGCCAGCCATTCCTCGAGCGTCACGTCCTTGCGCAGCGCCAGAGCCAGCGCCGCGGCGCGGCGCGCGCCGGCGTCGCGCCGGTCCACCGCGTCGGCCAGCGCGGCCGCGGGATCCTGCGCCGGTCCGCCGACCAGCGCCAAGGCGAGGGCGCAAGCGAGCATCAGCCGGCGACGCGCAAGCGAGGCATGGGCTCAGCCGCCGGCGGCGGTGATCTCCTCGCGCACCCGTTCCAGCAGCGCCTTGGTCAGGCGGATGCCTTCCAATTCGCTCACGCCGCCGCCTTCGAACTCGACGCCGACGTAGCCGCGGTAGCCCGCCGCGAGCACGATCTTCATCATGCGCCGGTAATCGGTGCGCGTCTCGTTGCCGTCCGCTCCGAACTCGTGCGACTTGGCGCTCACCGCGCGCGCGAAGGGCATCAGCTCGGCGACGCCCTGGTAGCGGTCGTACTCCGTGCCGTCGCCCAGATTGAAGTTGCCGAAATCCGGCAGCGTGCCGCAGCGCGGATGGTTGGCGGCCTTCATCACCTGCGCCAGCCACTTGCCGTTCGAGGACAGTCCGCCGTGATTCTCGACGATGACGTTCAATTCGCGCTCGGCGCCGGCTTCGCACAGCCGGTGCAGCCCGTCGGCGGCGCGCGCGCGCTGCTCGTCCCAGGTGCCGGAGCTCTGCGCGTTGACGCGGATCGAGTGGCAGCCGAGGAAGCGCGCCGCGTCCAGCCAGGGCAGGTGGTTCTCCACTGCCTTCAGCCGCGCCGCTTCGTCGGCGTCGCCGAGCGCGCCGAGCCCGTCGCACATGATGAGCAGGCTGCGCACGCCCGCGTGATCGCAGCGCCGCTTCAGCTCGCCGAGCCAGCCGTAGTCTTTGACTTGCGCCAGGAAGAAGGCGTTCACGTATTCCACCGCTTCGAAGCCGAGCGCGCGCGCCTGGTCCGGGAAGGCGAGCGCCGGCAGAGCGCCGGAGAAGTGGGTGCGGTGCAGGGACCACTGCGCCAGCGAGATCTTGAACGGCGGCTGGCCCTGGCGAAACACCACTTCGGCGGCGGCGCGCGCGAGCGCGCCGGGGGTGAGGCTGCTGAGAGCGGCGCTGGCGGCGGCGGTGGTCAAGAAGGTGCGTCGGCTGGACATGGAGGAATCAGGATACGACTTCGGTCTGGGCCACCAAGTCAAGCATGGGGGGCGCGTCAAAGGAGCAGTCCGGATGCGGACGCGCCTGCCGCCACTCCTCCAGGAAATCTTCCGCCTCTTTGGCCGTCAACCAGCCGTCCGCCACCAGACGCGGCATGAAGAGAGGAAAGAAGGAGGTCGGCCAGCCCCACAAGGGGTCGCTGGGGCCGCCGCTGCGCCGCAGGACGCGGCGATGCGTCACGCGCAGGCCGGCCTGCTCGAGCAACCGTGGCAACTTGGCGCCGATGCGCGGGTCGCCGCCGGCGGCGCGCCAGGAAGCTTCCACCGCTTCGATGCCGCGTTGGAAGGCGCGGCCGGAGGGCCGCAGGGCGATGTCCGGCGCGTAGCGCAGATAGTCGGCGACCGCGAGCCTGCCGCCCGGCCGCAAGCCGCGCGCGACGGCGCGCAGCGCCGGCAGCGGGTCGGGCAGCCAGCAGAAAATCCAGCGCGCGTAGACGCCGTCGAAACTCGCGGGCGGCAGCGGCGCGGCCGCGTCGGCGAGTTCGGCGTGAATCCAGGTCAAGCCATCCGCCTGCGCGCGCGCGGCTGCCGCCGCGATCATGCGCGGCGAGGCATCGCGCGCCTGCACGAAGCCGCCGGGTCCGGCGCGGCGCGCCAGTTCGACGCTGCTCCAGCCGGGGCCGCAGCCGAGGTCCAGCAGGCGCTGGCCGGCGCGAAATCCGGCGGCGTCGAGCAATTCGAGCATCGGCGCGCGCCAGATCTCGTGCTGGATGCGCAGGCGCTCCAGTTCCGGATCCTGTGTGCCGAGCAGGTATTCGCCGGATTCGCTCATGCCGCCCGGCCGCGGCTCACAGCTCGCGGATTTCGATGCCGCGGAACTCGACCGCGTCGCCGTGGCCGGCGAAGCCGAAGTGCCCGCTCTTGCGCAGGCGGCCCGGGTGCTCGTGGCCGTCGGCCGTGGTCTCCGCGGCCCACAGATCGGCGTCGAGGATCACAGTGCCGTTCAACTCCACCTGCACGCGCCCGCCGACCACCGTCACCGTCTGACAATTCCAGGTTCCGGCCGGGCGCAGGAAGCCGCGCTGCGCCGCCACCTGTCCGTAGGCCGAGCCGTGGAACTGCCAGGGCTGGAGTCCGGCGTACTGCTCGGCCTCGTTGTCGAGCACCTGCAGTTCGCACATGCCGACGTACGCGGTGTCGCCCGCGCCCGGATAGCGGATGGCCAGGCCGTTGTTGCCGCCCGGCGGCAGGCGGAATTCGAAGCGCGCCTGGAAGTCGGCGTATTCCTTCTGCGTGAAAACGGTGCCGCCCTGGCCGGGCTTGCAGCGCATCGCGCCTTCGACGATTTCCCAGCCGTCGGTCGGGCCGGCCCAGCCTGCCCAAGTCGCGCCGTCGAAGACGGGATAGAAATCGTCGCCTTGATCGGCGGCCGGCCGAACCTCGCCGCGGCGCAGAGGCAATTCCGGAGCCATGGCGCGCAGCAGGGCGTTCGCTTCCTCGGCGGCAATCTCCCGCGCGAGCAGCTTGCGGAACCGGATCTCGCCGCCGTGGGTCTGCAACTGCAGCGGTCCGCGCGCGTGCAGGGCCTTGCTGCGATCCCAGAAGTTCTCGAGCGGCACTCCCGGCACCACCAACTGGCCATTGAGCCACACCCAGGTGCGCTCGCCGATCATGCGGATGCGCACGCGGTTCCACTCGCCGAACGGCGCGTCGGCGCGGCGCAGCGGGAAGCGCAGGTGCTTCTCGTTGTTCCACAGGCCGCCGGAGCCCTTGTCGGCGCCCAATTCCCATTTGCCGCCTGCCTCGGTCCAGTCCCAGATCTGCACCTGCGGCGTGGCCCGCAGATAGATGCCGGAATCGGCCTGCGGCACGGTCTTGTACTCGAGCTGAAACTCGGCGTCGCCGAAGTCGGCGACCGTCGTGAGAAAGGGGCCGTCGCCGTCATTGACGATTTCGCCGCCTTCGACGCGCCAGTGCGCCTGCATCTCGCGGTTCCACTGCGCCTGCAACTCGGCGAGGGCTTCGGGCTTCATGGCCGCCTCCTCGGCGGGATTCAGGTGCGGCCGGCCGCGCCAGCCGGCCAGCGTCTGGCCGTCGAAGAGGGGGCGCAGTTCCTGGTCGAAATCCTGAGCCAGCAGCAAAAGGACGAGGGCGGGAGCCATGGACTGAACAGTCTAGGCTCCCGCCCTCGAGGTGAATGCGGCGGCGTTACTGCTCCGCGCCGACGATTTCCTGCATCAAGGTGACGACTTGCGCCGGCAGTCCGCCCAGTTCCAGGGACTTGGCCGCGAAGGGCTTGGCCTTCTCGGCGTTGCCCATGTCGTTGTTGATGTAGTAGGCGGCGACGGCGAAGACCATGGCCACTTTGTCGGCCTTGTGCACTTTGCCGGAGTCGAACAAGGTCTGCGCGTGCGCGATGAAGCGGTCGCGGGCCTCGTCGCTGTCAATGGCTTCGAACTCCTTGGCGACCACGGCCTCCATCAGGCCGAGCTCGTTCTTGGGGTCCAGCTCCAGCGCCAGCGTCAATTCGCCCGGCGCAGCCTGCCCTTGGAGCACCAGCGTCTTGATGCAGTCCATCTTGAGGCCGGTCTTGTTCTCCGGATCCAGAGCGATGCCTTTGCGCACCACTTCGGCCAGCACGGCTCCAGCCGGCACGCCTTCGCCCGCGCTGTTCAGCGCTTCGATGGCGCGGCGGATCACCGCCACCTTGTCCTGCGCCTTCTCGTACTCGGCGGTCAGGGCCTTGGCGTCGCCGAGCGCCTTTTTGCCCTTCGCGCGCAAATCGCGCACGTCGGTCAAGTAGTCCTCGGGGCTCATGCCCTTGTAGCCGGTCTGCGCGAAGACTTCGCCGTCGGCGGTCATCAGCAGCACGGTGGGGAAGCCGCGGATCTCGTACTTCTCCTGCAACTCCTTGTTGCGGGCCGGATTCGGCACCTTGTCCTTCACCGCCTGGGCGCGCGGGAAATCGAGGGAAACCAGGATGAAATCCTGCGTCGCGCCCTTGGTGAAGGCTTCATGCTCCCAGACCTCAGCACGGAGGTCCTTGCAGAATTTTCACCAGTCGGAGCCGGTGAAGTCCACCAGCAGGTCCTTCTTCTGATCCTTGGCGGCCGCGGCCGCCTTGTCGAAATCTTCGAACCAATCAGGGCCGTAGCCCTGGGCGAAGAGGGGGCTGCCAGCGAGCATCACGCCGGCGATGAGCAGAGTTTTCATGGGGATTTCCTGGTTTCCGCGGCGAGATGCCGTGGTTCGTCTTAGTTTACGGACGGGAGGGGCCTCCCGTGACGCGATTCTCGCCGCTCCGTCGGGCTCACCAGGGCTGGGAGATCCCGGGCATGGCGATCGGGTAGTGGCCGTCGGCGTCCGGCAGCGAGGGCGGCGCGCCGTTCCAGTCGTAACTGCTGGGGCGCAGGGCCAGCGTGGAGTTCAGGGCCTCGTCCCAGCGCACGATGCGCCCGGAGTAGGTGGCCATGCGGCCGAGGATGGCGGTCAGGCTGCTCTTGGCGCCGATCTCGGCCTCGTTGTAGGCCTGGCCGTCGCGGATGGCCGCGAACAGGTCGTCGTGCTCCTTCTGGTAGGGGTCCGGCGGCGGGGTGGCGCTGCTGAACCGCCATTCCCAACCGCCGGTGGACGTGATGCGCGCGCCGCTGACGTCGGCGAAGCCGCGCGTGCCGTGCGCGTGCTCGGAGACGCTCTCCCAG
>CAYVPL010000128.1:0-7936 GCA_964453755.1 uncultured Planctomycetales bacterium | reverse complement strand
CGGCCTTGCTGGAAGCGGCCGCGCTTCATGTCGATGCTGTGGTCGGTGGCCTTCTCGCGCCAAGGCAGCACTTCCGGCTTGTAGTCGGAGTGGCGGGCGGACAAGCGGAAGGTGCCCTCCGGCAGATAACCCATCAGGGAGAAGGCGCCGTCCGGCCCGCTGCGCGTCATGAGGCCGTTGTCGTCGCGCCAGGATTCGCGGCCGCGCCGCATGAGGCGGCGCGACATCACGACGCTGGCGCCGACGATCGGCTGCCCGGCTTCGTCCACCACGTGGCCGGCCGCGATCACCGCGAGCGGCTCGAGCTTCAGATCGCCGAGCTCGTTCGGTCCGGCGCGCCAGGCCGCGCGCCCGGGCAGGCGCCCGACCAGTCGCAGTTCCGTGCCGGGCTCCTCGTAGTGGACCTCGAGGCTGCGCTGCGCGTCGGTGCGCTCTTGCACCCAGTCGCCGTCGAGTGTGGAGCGCAGCCAACCTTCGCCGTCGGACTTCCCGCTCTGGTGCTGGGCGTTGCTCCACTCGGCGCTCGTGGTGCGCAGCATCAAGTCGAGATCGGCGTTGGGCAGCGGCGTTCCGTCGGGCAGCAGCACGCGCAGGACCAGACTCGGGCGCAGCACCTGCTGCACGGCTTCGATCTGCGCTTCCTCGCCGGCGCGCTCGGGGCCGCCGCCGCGCGTCATCTCGTAATTGCCGGTGCCGTCGAAATCCACGCCGACTTCCAGGCCGAGGCCCAGTCCGACGTGATGGAAGCGGGCCACGCCGTCCACAGCTTCGACCGCGCGCGCGCCTTGCAAGGCCCAGGGCGCGAATTGATTCTCGTCCATCCACTCGGGACGCTCCTTCAGTACCTCCTGGAGGTAGACACGCGCCTTGCCGCTCATGGGGCGGCGATCGGGATCGAGCAGGCGCACCGCCACCGATCCGGTGGCGGGCAAAACCAACAATTGCTCCTCGGCAGGGAGGGCGCTCAGCTTCACCGGAATCAGCGGCGGATTCGCCAGCGGCAGCGCCGGCGCCAATTCGACGGACGTCGAGCCCGAACGGCGGAAGGTCAATCGTTGCACGTGCGCGAAGACGGCGCGCCCGTCGGCGCCGGTCAGGCGTTCGGCCAGCCACTCCGACTGGTTGTCGCGCCGCGTGCGCAAGCCGACGGGCACGCCGGCCAGGCTCAGGCCGCTGGCGTCGGCCACCCGCACGCGCAGCGCGCCGTCGGCTTCCAGCAGCAGTTTCACGACTTGGCCGTCCGCGCCCGTCTCTTGATAGTGCTCGCCGTAGAGTCCGCCGCTGCGGCCGAGCAGCCGCACCCACTCCTTGGGCTGAGCCACGATCGCAACGCCGTTGGCGTCCGTGCTCAGTTTGCGCGCGAAGCGCGGCGCGTGGACTTCCCAATCCGGCTCGTCCTCGCGCGCCGCGGCGAAGGCTTCTTCGTCGTACTGCGCAGGATCGAAGACCCAGACCGTGGCGTTGGCCACCGGCGCGCCCTGGACGAGGTCCATGACTTTGACAATCAGGCGCGGGCCGGTGATCGTCGCGGCGGCCGCTGCGGCGTCGGCGGCAGCTGTCACGGCGGCATCGGCGCGCGCCAGCGCTTCGGCGTCGGCGCTGCCGGAGCCGGGCGACCCTGGCAGAGGCGCGCCGGCGGCGGTTCCCGCAGCGGCTTCCTGCTCCGCCGCGTCCGCCCCATTCCCGCCGCCCGAGTCGCGGAACAGGATGAAGGCGGCGAGGCCGAAGATCACAACCAGCCCGGCAAGCGCGAATCGGGAGAGGCGCATGGGTGGGGGAGCCGTCAGCCGGCCCAAGGCTTCAGCCTATCCGCCGCTTGCATTCCGGTTGCTGACCGCGCATCCTTGCTGGATCCATGGAGAGCCGGCGGCTGTTCGCATCGGCGCTGCGGGACACCTTCGCCCAGGGCTACGGCGCGGGAGCCCTGCGCACCGACCTGTTGGCGGGGGCGACCGTCGGTCTCGTCGCCCTGCCGCTGGCCATGGCGCTGGCCATCGCCAGCGGCGTCCCCCCGATCCACGGCCTCGCCACCTGCGTGGTGGCGGGCGGCCTCACGGCGCTCCTGGGCGGTTCGCGCTTCAACGTCACCGGTCCGACGGCCGCCTTCGTGGCGGTGCTCGTGCCGATCGTGGCCGCGCACGGCATCGGCGGCTTGGTGCTCGCCACCATGCTGGCGGGCATCCTGCTGGTGATCCTCGGCTGCGCGCGGCTCGGCCGGCTGATCGAATTCATTCCCTATCCGGTCACCGCGGGTTTCACGGTGGGCATCGGCACCGTGATCGCCGCGCTGCAGATCGAGGACTTGCTGGGCCTGCAGGGCGTCGAGCGGGCGGCACATCTGCCCGAGCGCTTCGTGTCCATCGTCCGACATCTTCCGTCCTGGCACGGGCCGGATGCGCTGCTGGGCGGGCTGACGGTGGCGGGCATCCTGCTCTGGAGCCGCTGGGCCGGCGGTCCGCTGCGCCGGATTCCGGCGCCGCTGGCGATTCTGGGCGGCGTCACGGCGCTGGCCGTGCTGCTGCCGAGCGTGTGGCCCGGCTTCGAGGTGCAGACCATCGCCGGACGCTACGGCGCCGTGCCGCGCGGCTTCCCCGAGTTTCACTGGCCATGGAATTTGCCGGGCGCGGACGGCCAGCCGCTCGCTTTGAGTTTCGGCCTGCTCCGCGATCTGGCAGGCCCGGCCTTCGCCATCGCCCTGCTCGCCGCCATCGAGTCGCTGCTGTGCGCGGTGGTGTCCGACGGCATGGCGGGCACGCGCCACAATCCCAACTCCGAGTTGGTGGGCCTGGGCCTCGGCAACCTGGGCGCTGCGCTCTTCGGCGGCATCGCGGCGACCGGCGCCATTGCACGGACGGCGACGAACGTGCGCAGCAACGCCGCCAGTCCGCTGGCCTCCTTCTTTCACGCCGGTTTCGTGCTGGCGGCGCTCTTGCTGATGGCGCCTTGGCTCGGCCATCTGCCGCTGGCGGCGCTGGCCGGCCTGCTCCTGATCGTCGCCTGGAACATGGCCGACGTGCCGCACGTGCTGCACGTGCTCAAGAGCGCCGGCCGCGGCGACCGCATGGTCTTGCTGACCTGCTGGGTTCTCACGGTCGCGCTCGACATGACGATTGCCGTCGCCGTCGGCATCGTGCTGGCCTCGGTCTTGTTCATCCGCCGGATGGTGGACATGACGGGGGTGCATCTGGTGGACGAAGCTGCGCCCGACGCCGGCGCGGCCGAGCGCACGCCGGGAATCGTTCACTATCGCATTGCCGGACCGCTCTTCTTCGGCGCCGCGCAGAAGGCGATGAGCGCGCTGCGCCGCCTGCCGCGGGACACGCGCGTGCTGGAGCTGGATCTGGCGGCGGTGCCGACCATGGACTTCACCGGCTTCGTCGCGCTGGAGACCGCGGTCACGCAGTTGGAGAAGATGGGCGTGCAGGTGTCGATTGCGGGAGCTCAGCCCGGCATCCGCGCCTTCTTGCTGCGCGCCGGCTGGCAGGAAAAGCATCCTGCCGCGCCGTTAACCTAGGCGCCGTTGCCCTCCCAACAGCGCTCGATCGTCTATCTCCTCGGCGTGATCGCGACGATCCTCGTCGGGTGGGTGTTGCACGTCGGCGCGCCGATCCTGCTGCCGCTGGTCATCGCCTTTCTGCTGGCCGGCATGATCGCGCCGATCGTGCGGCGCATGGCGCGCTACCGCGTCCCGCCGCTGGTGACGGTGGCGGCGGTGCTGGGCCTGCTGTTCTTCGGCACCGCCGAACTCGGCTTCATGGTGCGCGACAACCTCGCGCAGTTCGTGGGCCTCGAGGCACCCGCCGTCGGCGAGGCCGGCCAAAAGCTCGACTGGGCCGGCATCATCGACAGCCTGAAGCGCACATTCAGCGAGTCCAACATGCCGGAGCCGCTGTCGCGGCTGCTGGTGGACAGTCTGCGCCAGGTGGACGCCGAAGCGATGGCGCAGGCTGGCGTCGCGGTCGGCATCGGCTTCACCCGCGACCTCGTGGTGGTGCTGATCTACATGGTCTTCATCTTCGCCGAGGCGCGCCTCTTCCAGCGCAAGATCCTGCTGATCGCCGGCGAGCGCCGCGCCGAGGCGCGCAAAGTGCTGGAGCACGTCGCCTGGGGCATCCAGCGCTACCTGCTGGTGAAGACCCTGATCTCGCTGCTCACGGGCTTCCTCTGCTACCTGCTCTTGATCACCCTGAAGGTGCCCTACGCGCCGCTCCTCGGCCTGGTCACCTTCCTGCTCAATTTCATTCCCACTTTCGGCAGCATCATCGCCGGCCTGCTGGCGATTCTGGTGGCCCTGGCCTCGGGCGACACCTGGCACGCCGCCGCCTGGACCGCAGCCGGCTATCTGACCGTGAACACGGTGCTGGGCAACTACCTGGATCCGAAGATCCTCGGCAAGGAACTGAACCTCTCGCCGCTCGTGATCGTCGTGTCGGTGGTGGTGTGGGCCGGCATCTGGGGCGTGGCGGGCGCCTTCCTCGCCGTGCCGATCACCTCCGCGCTGCAGATCATCCTGCTGTCCGACGAGCGCACCCGCCCGATCGCCATTCTGCTCTCCGGCTCGCCGCCCAAGGAGGGCGCGTCCGCCGATGCGCAGCATGATCTCGAGCACGACGCGGACGCGGCCGTCTGACAAAAAGAGAAGGGCTGCCGTTGCCGGCAGCCCTTCGTGGAACGCGTTCGCCGGGGCCTAAGCCTGGGCTTTCTCTTCCGGCACCGTCACCGGGAAGAGACTGTCGCTGCGGTTCTTGCGCAGGATGTCGCGAATCGCCTTTTCGTCCACCGGACCGTTGGTTTTGATCCCGATCGTCACCGCTTGGTCGGACACGTAGACGTCATGCACGTTCGCCACTTTCATCAAGGCCTCACGGACCTTGTCGGCAGTGTTCGCTCACGTGCTGGGCTTGCCGAAGGCGAAGCTGATCTCGCGCTGGGCCTTCTGGCGCACCACCTTCTCGGCGTTGCCCAGATCCAGGTTGTTCTTCTTCAGCGCCTTGAGGACCGCGTCTTTGTCCACTGCGCCGTCTTCCTTCATCGTGAAGGTGCCGCGCCGACCGCACTGGCGGAGCTGCACGACGTTCTGCACCGTTTGGTAGGCCGCACGGGCCTGCCCTTGAGCGCTTCACGAACCGCCTTTCGCCATCACCACCCACACGGTCTCGGTGGACCAGGCGGGCAGTTCGACGCTCTTCACGGTCACGCCGGCCTTGACGGCGGCGGCCTTGGCGGCATCGGTGTCGAGTTGGATCCCTTCGCCGGTGGCGAGGGAAGCCTTTCCGCTGGCGGCGTCCACGGTCGCTTTCGCAACCGTCGGCACCTTGGCGAGTTCAGCCTGCACGGCCGCCGCATTGGCGGCCGTCAGACCATCCAGGACCAGGACGAAGGGCGCCTGCTCCTGCTTGACTTGAACGGAGGTCGGAGAAGCAACGGCCTGAGCGCCGGCGGGAGCTGCGAACAGCGCCCCGGCAAGGCCGAGCCACCCGAGGGATCGGGAGAGAACCATGTTCCTAGTGTATCGGATGGAAAAGGGGGGGAGTCCAGCCCCTCCCGGGGAGGCCGGGGCTAGGGTTTGGCCTTGGCCTCGGGCAGGGTGACCGGGAGATCGGCCTGGGTCCTGCGCAGAATCTCGTGAATCAACTTCTCGTCCACCGGACCGATGGTTTTTATGCCGATCGTCAGGGCTTGGTCGGTCATGGTGACGTCCTGTACGTTCGCGACTTTCATCAAGGCCTCACGGACCTTGCCGGCGGTATTGGCTCATGAAGGCGGCTTGGGCAGGCTGAAGCTGAGCTCACGCTGGGGCCGCTGACGAAGCACTTTCTCGACGCTCTCCAGGTCCAGCATGTTGGCTTTGAGCGCCTTGGTCACCAAGTCCTGGTCCAGGATGCCGCTGTCCTTCATGCTGAAAGTGCCGCGCACTCCGCACTGGCGCAGCTGGGCGACGTTGCCGATCGACTGGTAGGCCGCACGGGCCTGCCCGAGCGCACTTCAAGCGCCGCCCTTGGCCGTCACCACCCACACCGTCTCCGCGGACCAGGCGGGCAGCTCCACCTTCTTGACGCTCACGCCGCCCTTGACGGCGGCCGCTTGAGCGGCATCGGTGTCAAGTTGAACGCCCTCATCGGTGGCGAGAGTCACCTTGCCCGTTGCGACATCCACGGTGACCTTGGCCACCGTCGGCGCTTTCGCGAGCTCGGCCTGCACCACGGCCTGATTGGCGGCCGTCAAGCCGTCCAGGATCAGAACGAAGGGGGCCTGCTCCGGTCGAACGCCAGCGGCCGGCGGCGCTTCCGCCTGGGCGCTGACAGGAGTTGCACACAGCGCGGCGGCGAGGCCGAGCGTTCCGAAGAATCGTGAATCACGCATGTCGTCAGTCTACGGATGACGAGGTCGAAGATCGCTCACATTCCACGGTCAACACCGGCTCGTTACACTCCCGATACAGAATCCATGCAGGTTGCAATTCGTTCTTACGCCGACTCGGGCGCTGCCTCCAGGATTCTGGCCGCGGAAATCGCGCAGGAGATGCGCGGCCGCGCCGCAGCCGGGCGACCGGGACCCGTGCTGGGCCTGCCGACCGGCAGCACTCCGCTGCAGCTGTATCAGGAGTTGACTCGCCTGCACCGCGAGGAGGCTCTGTCCTTCGCCGACGTGCGCACATACAACCTGGACGAGTACTGGCCCGCGCCGGAGGGCGACAGCTTCGCCGACTTCATGGCGCGGCATTTTTTTTCGCAGGTGAACCTGCCGGCGGCGCAGGCGCACATCCTGAACGGCCAAGTTCCTGAAGCCGGCATCGAGCGGGAGTGCGCGCGCTACGAGGAACTGATCCGCGCCGACGGCGGCATCGACCTGCTCCTGCTCGGGCTCGGCGTGAACGGCCATCTAGCCTTCAACGAGCCCGGCTCCGCGCCGGACTCCCGCACGCGGCGCGTGCGGCTGGCGCCGGAGACGCTGGCGCGGAGCCGGCCGGCGCAGCCCGGCGCCGAGCCCTGCCGCGAGGCGCTGACGATCGGCCTGGGCACCATCCTGGAGGCGCGGCGCATCGTCGTCATGGCTTTCGGCGCGGCCAAGGCTGAAGCCGTGCGCAGCGCCGTGCGCGGTCCCGAAACCGCCGACTGCCCCGCCTCCTTCCTGCGCCGCCACCGTCAGGTGGAGTGGTTCCTGGATCCGCAGGCCGGCGCGCGCCTCTGAGGCGGCGGAGTCAGGCCGGCACCCGCACTCTGCTATTTTATCGGCGCGATGAACTGCCCCGCCTGCGGCGAGCCTCAGGTGATCGTCGAGTACGACGGCGTCGAATTGGACCTCTGCTTCGCCGGCCACGGCATCTGGTTCGACGGCCAGGAACTCGGCGTGCTGCTCGGCAAAGACGCCGCGGCGCTCGAGCAGGAACTGGCTTCGCTGCCGCATTCCCGGCGCGGGCGGCCGTGTCCGCGTTGCGACCGGGCGATGGAGGTGGTGGCGGCGCCCGGCACTTCCGGCGTGCTGCTCGACCGCTGTCCGCGCGGCCACGGCCTGTGGTTCGACGACGGCGAGTTGGAGAGCATGCTGCACGGCGCCGCCGGCGCCGATCGCGAGGCGCTGGCGCGCATCGCGGATTTCCTGGCGAAGTTCCGCGCCGCGCGTAAGCCTGCCTGACATGGGACCCGTCGTCTGGATCGTGCTCCTTGCGCTGGCCGCGCTCGTGGTGTGGGGCATCCTCATCTACAACGGCCTGGTCGGCGCGCGCAACGAGGTCAAGAACGGCTGGTCGCAGATCGACGTCCAATTGAAGCGCCGCCACGACCTCGTGCCGAACTTGGTGGAGGCCGTCAAAGGCTACGTCAAACACGAGTCCGGACTGCTGCAGCGCATCGCCGAGGCGCGCGCGCAGGCCGAGCAGGCCGCCGCGGCCGGCGTCGCCGGCGCGGGCGCGGCCGGCGTGGCGGAAGGCGCGCTG
>CAYVPL010000127.1:0-8104 GCA_964453755.1 uncultured Planctomycetales bacterium | reverse complement strand
TCGACTTTCAACGCAGCCTCGCGGTCTGCGCCGAGGCGCCCGGCACGCGCGCGCGGGCGCCGGCGCGGCGGCGCGCGGTGGTGGCGCCGCACTTCGACGACGACGTGATCCAGGCCGGCGGCGCCATTCTGACCGCGCTCGCTGCGGGCGCCGAGGTGCGCGTGATCTGGATGACGGACGGCGCGCGCGGCCTGCCCGCCGCCGGGCCCGCGGAGTCCACGCGCATTCGCAAGGAAGAGGCGCGCGCCGCGATGGGGCTGCTCGGCGTGACGGACTATCACTTTCTCGACGCGCCGGAAGAGCGCGTGAGCGCGCGCGGTCCGTGGATCGGCGCGCTGCGCCGCCTGCTCGAGGAATTCGCGCCCGAGCGCACGCACGTGGTCTGGTGGGCTGACAATCACGTGGACCACTACGAAACCAGCCGGGCCTTGCGCGCCGCTTGGCCGCGCGCCCTCGATGGCAGCCGCATCGCCGCCGCCGGCACCTGGGCGCCGCTGCCGGGCCAGGCGCTGCTGCCGCTCGCGCCGGCACTGCGCCGCCGCAAGGACGCGGCGATCGGCGCCTATCGCTCGCAGATCGCGCTGGTGGACTATTTGCGCGCCGAGCGCGGCCTCACGCGCTGGCAGGCGCGCGATCGCCAGGACGCGGCCCACGCCGAAGCTTACTGGGAACTGCCGGCGGCCTCCTACTTCACCGCATTCCGCCGATCGGGAGCCGATCGGCGGGTCTGGTACTAGCGGCGGCGCTAGTTGTCGAAGGGATCGTCGGCGTCGCCCTGCAGCGCGTCCGACGCGTCCTCCGCGCCGATGATCACGCGCTCGAGATAGGTCACGCCGCGCAGGAGGTCGGTGTAGCGGTCCACCTGCTCGTCGAACTCGGCGCCCCACGAGCGCAGCACGTAGATGTAGTCGCCGTCCTGCACGTAGGGAATTTCGTAGCGCGCGTTCGGATCCGACGGCGAGAAGAGCTCGGCCTCGTCGTAGCGCGCGACCTGGATGCGGCCCTCGACCCTGCGCGCCAACAGCACGGCGCCGCGGTCGCCTTCGGACTTGTCCACGCCGCCGGCCAGGGCCAGCGCCTCGAAGATGGTCGTGCGCGGATTCTGCAGCGCGAAGACGCCCGGCTTGTCCACGTAGCCCTGCACGGCGATCTTGCGCCGGCTGGAGAAGGACTCGACTTCCACGTAGACCGAAGGATTGACGAGGATTTCGTTGTAGCGCGTCGTCAGCAGATCCTGCAGTTCGTCCACCGTGAGTCCCATCACGTCCACGAGGCCGAGGTCGTGCAGATACAGCCGCCCGTCGCCGCGCACCTGGAAACTGCCGTCGTAGTCGTTGTGCCGCATGAAGTCGAAGCGCAGCCGGTCTTCAGGTCCGATGAAGAACTGGCCGTAGACGATTTCGGCGGTGACGTTCGGACCGAGCAGATTCGGATTCTCGATCAATCCGGGGCGGTCCGGATCCTTGTAGATGGAGGAGTTGCAGGCGGCGAGCAGCGCGAGGGCCGCCGTGCCGACGGCGGCGGCGGCAAGTCGGAACGGGTGAAGCGGGTGGAGTTCGGGTTGCAGCATGCCGGAGGCCTGAGAGGCCGGTATTGTTCCAAGTCCGGGCGGCGGTTCCAATGCTCGCTCGGTCCCCCTCAGCCTACCTGATGTCACGCCTCGCCATCGTCGGCATTGACGGCGCCACCTACGAGATCATCCGACCGATGGTGGCGGCCGGCGAACTGCCGCACATTGCCCGCCTGCTGCGGGAGGGGGCGAGCGGCGACCTGGAGTCCGAGAAGCCGCCGATGACCCCGCCGGCCTGGACGTCCATGTTCACCGGCCTCAATCCGGGCCGCCACGGGGTGTTTCACTTCATCCGACGCAAGCTCGGCACCTACGGCTGCGAGCTGAACGACAGCCGCAACTACGCCGGCAAGGATCTGATGAGCCTGCTCGGGGCCCGCGGCTGGTCGGTGGGGGCGCTGTCGGTGCCGATGACCTATCCGCCCTTCCCGGCGAAGGACGGCTGGATGGTCAGCGGCATCCCGATGCCGCTCTCCGGGGACACCATCGCCTGGCCCAAGGGCACGGTGGCCGAGATGGAGAGGGTGCTGGGGCATCCTTACCTGCCCGACGTGGATTACGCGCCCTACGACGGCGACAACGAGAAGGCGCACGACGACCTCGAGCAGTACGAGCGCCTGCGCCTGCAACTCTTCGGCATCGAGCGCGACCGCTTGCGCCTGACCGAGCATTTCCTGCGCCAGAAGCCGACCGATTTCTTCTTCACCGTGGTGTCCATCACGGACCGCTGCCAGCACTACTTCTGGAAGTTTCAGGACCGCAGTCATCCTGGCTGGACCGAGGAAGGCGCGCGGCGCTTCGGCGAGACCATTCGCGACGCCTACCGGCTGGCCGACGAATTCGTCGGCAAAGTGCGCGAGATCATGGGGGAGACCACGCCCGTCGCGATCGTCAGCGACCACGGCTTCGGGCCGCAGCACTGGGACTTCCACGTGAATCAGTGGCTGGAGGAGGAGGGCTTTCTGGCGCGCCGCCACGTGCCCTACTGGACGGTGGGCCGCGTGACTTTGGGCGACGCCCTGCGGCGCGTGCGCCTGGGCGCGGTGGCGCGCCTCCTGGGCCCCGTCGGCCGTCTGCCGATCCTGCGGCCCAAGCGCAAGACCCGCGCCGACGTCCGCGACGTGATCTGGAGCAAGACGCGCGCCTTCGGCCAATTGCACGGCATCTGCGTCAATCGCGCGGGCCGCGAGCCGGAGGGCATCGTCCACGGCGAGGAGGGCTATCGGCGCACGCTGGACGAATTGATCGCGCGCCTCAAAGCGCTGCCTTCGCCCGCCGGCGGCGCCGCGGTGGACTACACGGTTGTCAAAGAGGACTACTACCGCGGCCCGCGCACCGCCGAGGCGCCCGACCTCCAGTACCAGATGATGGGCCTGGCCTGCATCGCCAAGGAAGACTGGGGCACCCGCGATCTCTTCGTGCGGCGCAAGAACGCCGCCATCAGCGGCCAGCACCGGTTCAACGGCGTGTTCGCGGTGTGGGCGCCCGGCGTCGAGCCCGGCCGCGTCATCGAGGGCATGCACATCCAGGACACGGCGCCCACCCTTCTCTATGCGGCCCGCGAGGCCGTGCCGCAGTGGATGGACGGCAAGATCCGCGGCGACGTGATGAGCGCGCCCTGGGAGCCGACCTGGGACGCGGCGCCGGAGCCGGAGGCCGGCCTCGGCGCGGCGGGGGCTTTCAACGCCGCCGACACGAAGGCGATCGAGGAATCCCTGCGCGGCCTGGGCTACATTCAATGAGGCCCCGCGCCGGTCTAGACTCAGGCATGCTTTCCCGGAGCGCGATCCTTCTGGCCCTGCTCGGCCCGCTGGCCACGGCGCCGGCCCAGGAGCCCGAATTCACGGTGGATTTCAACGGCCCCGGGCAGCCGATCGCCCGCGGCCTGCTCTACGGCATGAACGATCTGACCAACGCCTCGGCCGGCGTGTGGAAAGCCTGGGCCGAGAGCGTCAACGCGCGCGACGGGGTCGTGCGCATCTGGCTCAAATACAACTTCGGCCAGCTCAACGAATCGCACTTCCGCGCCGGCGAAATGGCGAAGGAGGCCGGCATGGGCATCATGCTGACCATCACCGGCAAGCCGGGCTCGCGGGTGGATCCGCGCCAGGGCGGAGTGCAGGAGGTGCCCGATCCGCAGGTGATGGCCGATCAGGCCGCCGCCGACGTGGCCAAGCTGCTCGCGCGCGGCCTGCCGATCCGCTACGTGGAATTGTGGAACGAGCCCGACATGCCCAATCAGTGGGGCGGCACGGACGAGGAATTCGCGCAGTTCTGGGCCAAGGCCTGTTCGATCCTGCGGCCCAAACTCGACGCGCGCGTCAAACTCGGCGGCCCGGGCATGGCCGCCTGCTTTGGCGGCGGGCTGCGAACGTTCCGGCTGATGGCGGCGGCTTGCCAGCAGCAAGGCTACAAGCCCGACTTCCTCTCCTGGCACGACTACAGCAGTTTCCCGATGGACCAGTATTATCACAATACGGCCCGTCTGGTCACGAAGATCGCGGCCGACCACGGGCTCGGCGCGCCGGAACTGATCCTGTCCGAATGGAACGCGGGCCTGCCGGGCAAGAGCCGGCCCTATCACGGCGCCGACGATCATCACGCCTCCGCCAACTTCGTCGGCATGACCACCGCGCTGGCCGCGACGCCGGTCACGCATTCCTTGTTCTTCATGCTGCAGGACGGCGTCTGGGAGACCAGCCAGGACTTCGCCGGCGAGTCGGTGGGCGTCTTCACGGTGCACGGCGCGCCCAAATCGGTGCTGGCGGCGATGCGCATGATGAGCACGGCCGCGTCCCTGCCGCGGGTTCCGGTCACGCCGCGCAACGAGTTGACCGTCAACTTCTCGCTGCTGGCCACCCGCGAGGGCAACCGGGGCTACTTGGTGGCCGCCTCCTGCTTCGGCAAAACCGACGAGCATGCCCGCAAGATGGTCGAGGCCGCCGGCGTGGATCTCACCACCTTGAACAAGAAGGAGGAGTTGCTGCAGCGTTTCGCCCGCGGCGACGTCAGCTACGAAGCGACCGGCCTGCCGGCCAAGGACCGGCCGATCTGGGAGCGCACCGCGCGCGAGATGCAGGCCCTCGCCAAGGAGCAGCGCGACCAGGGCCGCCGCATCACGGTGCGGCTGAAGGGCGCGCCGGTGAAGGTGATCGGCGCGTGGGTCATCGACGAGCAGCACGGCAATCCGGTGGCCGACGCCGACTTCCGCAAGCGCTTCGCCCCGCACGAAGGCGGCTGGTTTCCCGTCGCGTCGCAACTGACGATGCAGCAGCTGCGCGCCGAAGGCGTGCCGGACGAAGAGTTGAAGCGCATCGAAGCCGCCTTCCGCGCCAAGAAGGCCGAGAACATGGCGGGCGTCGCGCCGGCGCACGCCGCGCGCGCCAAGGCCATCTTCGCCGAAATGCAGGCGCGCGCCGAGCACGACACGCCGCGCGAGTTGGCGCGCCATCCGGCCGCCGCGCCCGCCAAGGTGCCCGTCCAGGACTGGGCCCAACTGCAGGGCGATCTGCTGAGCCTGCGCCTGCCTCCCTTCACTTCCCTGATGCTCGAAGTCAGCTGGGATCCGAAGGCGACCGAGGATGAGCAGTAGGGATCAGGGAGCGCGTGACTACGGCACGGCCGGCAGCGTGCTCTCGGGCTTGGCCGCGGCGGGCATCGGCCTGCTGATCGCCGCTTTCGTCTTCTGGGAGGGCCGCGACCATCTGCGCGTCCAACTCGGCCTCCTCGGACCGGAGCCGGCGCTGGTCAACGACCTGCCCTATCTCCTGACGGGCTCGCTGGTGTTCCTGATGCTGGGCTGCGCGGCCTTCTTCGCGTGGGTGCTGCGCTCGGGCGGGCTGGACCGGCCCGCGCTCGGGCTGTTGGCTCTGGCGATGGTGGCGGACGCCATTCCAGGCCTCACCCAGGTCGCGCTCGTGCTGATCCTGATCATTCTGATCCGCCGCGTCTATCTCCACGGCGACGTGCCGGCGCCGCTGACCCCGCTGGCAGTGCCGCTGCTGCTGGTCATCGTCAGTTACGCCACCACGATTCTTCTCACCGAGCAGTGGCTGGCGGTCATCCCGACATTCTTGTTCCGGATGACCAGCAACGTGCTGCTGGTCGTGCTGCTGCCGGCGCTGCTGCGGACGCGCCGTCAGATCGAGACTTTCTTCCACATGTTGCTGGTGTGCGCCTGCGCCTCGGTGATGGTGGAGTGGATCCAGTTCGCGCTGTCGGCGGCGGCGGGCGTGCCGCTGACCTTCAACACGGGCTCCTACAACAAGGTGGACACGCCCTGGGGCATCTTCCCGCGCCTGACGGGTTTGATGTATCACCCGAATTTGCAGTCCAACTGCATCTCGACGATCGCCATCCTGGCGCTGTGGTTTGGACTGCGGCCGGGCGGCACCATCCGGCCGGCGCGCCGCGTGATGTACCTGAGCGCCTACGTGTGGCTGGCGCTGGGCGTGCTCTTCACGTTCTCGCGGTCCGGCTGGCTGTCCTTGGGCATCGCCAGTTTCATCGTGCCGATCGTGCGTTTTCCGCGCGTGGCGCCGCTCTATCTGCTGGTGCTGGGCTTGGCGGGCGCAGTGGCCTACGAGACCGGGCTGCTCAAGGCCGGCTACGACTTCGTCGAGAGCCTGAACCAGTCCTCGGCCGACTTCCGCTGGCACATCGACGACCTGGCGCTGCAGGCCTTCCACGAGAATCCGTGGATCGGCATCGGCACCATGGGGATTCTGGATTACGGCAATCCGTGGAAGCTGCAGGTCCACGACACCTATCTGCAGATCGCCTCGGAGATGGGAATCTTCGGCATCGTGTCCTTCGGCCTGCTCGGGCTGATGGTGTTGGCGCGGCTCCTGTGGACCCTGTTCCACTCCAAACTGGCCTTTGACCGCGACTGGGTGCTTGGTCTGCTGCTGGCTTCCGTGGTGGCGCTGATCCAGAATTCCTTCGTGATGTTCCTGTGGGTACGCTTCCTGTGGCTGATGATCCCACTCGCCGAGTGCATCCACCTGGCCGCCCGCGACCAGAGCGGCCGCGAGCCGGAAGACTTGCCCTTCCTGCCCCCGGCCCGGCGCGCCGCTGCGCCAGCCCCGATTCTCTGAGGCCCTCAACATGTCCGGCGACACCTTCGGCTCGATTCTCGGCGCGATCTACCGCCGCCGCCTGACGGTGTTGTTGGTGCTGGTCGGCGCCCTCGCCGGCGGCGCCTTCTTTCAGCGCCAGATCGGCCCCGATTTTTTGTCCAAGGCGACGGTCATGATTCCGCGCACGCCGCCGACGGTGTCGCTGACCAGCGAGGGCGCCAACGTCCCTGACGGTCCGTATCTGCCGGATTTGTCCGAAGAACTGAAGGTGGGGGCGATGGGCGTGCTGGCCAGCGGGGCCGTGCACGAGCGCCTGGCGCTCAAGCACCCGAACCTGGCGCTGCGCGCCTTCCGCAAGAATCTGCGCGGCAACATTGACCGCTTCGGCAACGTCGAAGTCCTGTCCTACGCGCCGGATGCGCGGCGCGCCGCCCAGTTCGCCAACGACTTCGCGGACTGCTTCCAAGACGAAATGCAGTCCATCGCCGAAGCCTCCATGCGCCGGAGCCTCGAGTCTTTCCGCGCCGAAGAGCCGGCCGCCCTCGGACGCTACCGGGACCTGCACCGCGGACTGGTGGATTATCTGGCGCAAGTGAAGTCGGTGGACCTCAACGAGGAGATGAAGCAGTTGATCGAGGACCGCCGCCGGCTCGAGAGCCAGTTGCTCGATCTCGAACTGGCGCGCGTGCGATCCGACGCGGAGCGCCCGGTGATCGAGCGCTCGATCGAGTCGCGGCCCGAGTTCCTGCTCACGCGAGTCACCTACGCGCGCAATCCTTCCTATGAGAAGGCGCTCGAGACCACGCGAGAGTTGTCCGCCCAACTGGCCCTGGCCCGCCTGAAATTCCGCGATGGCCACCCCGACGTCCTGAGCCTGCAAGCCGCGCTCGATCTGGTGCGCGCCAGCGCCGTGGACCTGCTGAAGGAGGAGATGGTGCTGCAATCCCGGGCCGAGAGCGTGGACAGCCTGGGCCAGCAACTCGTGGCGCGTCTCACCGATTTGGACATCGCCGCCGCCGGCTACGACACGCAGCGCGCCATCCTGCTGCAACGGCGCGCCGAACTGGACGAGCGCCTGCAAGTCATCCCCGCCTACCTGTCCGAAGTGGCCCTCCGCACCGCCGAGCTGACCAACGCGCGCAGCCTCTGGGAAAAGATCAGCCAGCGCGGCGCCGAGCTCGAGTTCCACCTCCGCACCGGGGTCCGATTCACCATCATGTCGCCCGCCATGCGCGCAAGGCCTGAGAATGCCAAGAAGGTGCCAACGACGGGCGGGCTTTACACCTTCTGCCTGATCGCGGGGCTGGCGGGAGGACTGCTGGTGGCGGTGTTTGCGGAACTGCTGGCCAGAATGAGAGCCCAGCGCCCCTACTAGGAAACTGGCCCCGTCAAATGGCGCAACCCGGCATGAGCGCGGGCCATCGCCAGCGCAGAATTTCGGCGACGGAAAGAGGAC
>CAYVPL010000126.1:0-8107 GCA_964453755.1 uncultured Planctomycetales bacterium | reverse complement strand
TTGGTCGAGCGCGCCGTGCGCGACGCCGGGCGCCGCTCGCGGCTGTCCTCGCGCATCGCCGTGATCGCCGACTTCGCGCGCGAAGCCTCGTATCACGCCGAGCGGGCCGGCCTCAAGCGCATCGACCGCCAGGCCGTCGAGCGCGCGCGCATCAAGTTCCGCGAGATGCACACCCTCGAATCCGAGTGGCATCAGCGCACCGTGCTCGAGGGCGTCACGGTCATCGAGACCGAAGGCCGGCGCGTCGGCACCGTCAACGCGTTGACGGTCGTGCGCCTCGGCCCGATGAGTTTCGGCCGGCCGGCGCGCATCTCCGCGATGTGCGGCGCCGGCGAGGAAAGCTGGGCCAGCATGGACCGCGACGTCGAACTGGCCGGCGCGATTCACAACAAGGGCGTGCTGCAGCTCGAGAGCGCGATGCGCTGGCGCTACGGCCAGGAGCGGCCGCTGCCCGCCAAGATGAGCATGAGCTTCGACCAGAGCTATGGCCCGGTGGACGGCGATTCCGCCTCCTCCACCGAGTTCTACGCGCTGGTCTCCGCGCTGGCGCAACTGCCGATGCGCCAGGACGTGGCGGTGACGGGCGCAATCGGCCTGCGCGGCGACTTGCTCGCCGTCGGCGGCGTCAACGAGAAGATTGAAGGCTTCTTCGAACTGTGCCGGCTGCGCGGACTGACCGGGACGCAGGGCGTGCTGCTGCCCGAGGCCAACGTCGGCGATCTGATGCTGCCGCCCGAGGTGCTGATCGCCGTGCGCACGCGCCGCTTCCACATTTGGGCGGCGAGCCACGTGGATCAAGGCATCGCGCTGCTCTCCGGCCAGCCCGCCGCGGAGGTGGACCGGCAGGTGCGCGCGCGCCTCGACAAGTTGCGCCGCATCGCCAAGGAAGAAGACGAAGGCAAGGGCCGCGGCCGCGCGCCGGCCGAGCCGCACGGCAAGCCGCCCGGCCCGGGCAAGCGCCGCCGCCCGCGCAAGGGCTCCTGAGCGCCTCGGCGCTAGAATGCCCGATCAATCCGCCGCCAGCAAAGTTCATGCGCTTCCTCGATCCTCACATCCACTGCTATTCGCGCGTGACCGACGACTACGAGGCCATGTACCTCGCCGGCATGCGCGCCGTCGTCGAGCCCTCGTTCTGGCTGGGCCAGCCGCGCACCACGGCCGGCACCTTCCGCGACTACTTCTCCTCGATCCTCGAATTCGAGCGCAGCCGCGCCGCCGACTTCGGCATCACTCACCGCTGCACGATCGGCCTCAATCCGAAGGAGGCGAATGACGAGCGCCTGGCCGCCGAAGTGCTCGAGATGCTGCCTGAATTCGCCTCCCGCCACGGCGTCGTCGCCATCGGCGAACTCGGCTACGACGGCATCACGCCGGCGGAAGAGCGCGCCTACGTCAAGCAGATCGAGCTGGCGCTGCGCCTCAAGCTGCCGATCATGGTGCACACGCCGCATCGCGACAAGCTGCGCGGCACCATCCGCTCGATGGACGTGCTGCGCGACTGCGGCGCCGATCCTGCGCAAGTCGTGATCGACCACTCCACCGAGGAGACCACGCGCGAAGTCCTCGACCGCGGCTACTGGGCCGGCCACACCGTCTATCCGCAGACCAAACTGACGGCCGAACGGTTCGTCAATCTCTGGCTTGACCACGGCGTCGAGCGCATGCTCGTCAACTCCAGCGCGGACTGGGGCAAGGCCGATCCGCTCTCGGTGCCGAAGACGGCGGCCCTGTTGGAACGCCGCGGGGCGAAGCGCGCCGACGTGCAGCGCCTGGTGTGGGACAATCCCGTCGCGTTCTTCGGCGCCAGCCGCCTGGACCTGCCGCAGGAAGGCGAGAAGCCCGATCCGGCCCCTGCCAGCATCACGCACAGCCGCATCCGCGACGAGCACCGCGCCGACGCCCCAGGGCGCTGAAAGCGCCCGCCAACCCCCGTTACCGGCATTTCCCCCCGCGCTAAAGGGGTATGTCGATGAAGTGAGGAGAACTTTCGAGGGGAACTCGTTGAGGAAAGAGGGGATTTGGTGGAGCGCCGCAGTCCGGGGGGGCTGCGGCGTTCTTTCGTTTCCGCCTCACACGTCTTCCTGATCCGCGAGCAGGCCGATTTCCACTTCCACGGTGCGCACTTCGCGCCCGGTCAGAATCTTCAATTGGATCTTCGTGCCGGGCTTGAGCGAAGCCACCCGCGCGCGCACGTGCGCCGAGTTCGCGATCTCGACGCCGTCAATCGCCAGCAGCACGTCGTTGGGCCGGATGCCGGCCCGCTCCGCCGGACCGCCCGCGCTCAACTGCCGCAGAATCGCGCCGTGCGGCCGCTCCATGCCCAGCGTGTTGGCCAGGTCGGCGGTCACGGCGGCGACGACGATGCCGAGCCAGCCGCGCTGAACCTTTCCCAATTCGGCCAGGTCCTCGGCGTAGCGCCGGGCCAGCGCGCTGGGCACTGCGTAGCCGATGCCGCGCCAGGCCGGCGCGTCCTCCGAAGATGCGATGGCGGTGTTGATGCCCACCACCTCGCCCTGCATGTTCACGAGCGGCCCGCCGGAGGAGCCGCGATCGATGAAGGCGTCGAACTGAATGAAGTCTTCGTAGGCGTCCGGCTCGTCCACGCGCAGGCGGCGGTGCAGCGCGCTCACCACGCCGAGGCTGGTGGTGCCGTCGAGCTGCAGCGGGCTGCCGATCGCCATCACGAGGTGACCCGGCTGCAGCACGTCACTGTCGCCCCAGCGGAGCTGGCGCTTGGCCGACCCGGGCGGAATCTTCACCACCGCCAAGTCGGTCTGGGGATCCACTCCGGCCACCTTGCCCAGGACTTCGCGCTGGTCGTGAAAGGTCACGCGCACGGTCCGCGCGTCACCCACCACGTGCGCGTTCGTCACCACCAGGCCGGCGAAGGCGTCCACCACGAAGCCGCTGCCCTCCCCGCTCACCATGCTGCCCTCCTGCGTGCGGGAGACGTGGAGGGTCACCGTGGCATCCGCCACCTTGGCCGCCAGGCCGGCCAGCGCGTCGGACAGGGCCACCAGGTCCAGGTTCGGCGCCGCCGGATCCCGCGTCCAAGCCGGCTGAGATAAACCAATGCCCAGCAAGGCCAGTAGTAAGAAGGGAAGGGATGTACGCTGCGTCCGCGGTGACGGGGCCATTCCCCATTTCTACGCTCCTCTCTCCTGAACTGCGATGAAAACCTGGATCCTCCTCCTCGGCGGCCTCGGTCTGGCCGGTCTGCTGGCTTTCCTCTTCCTCAGTTCGCCCGAACCCGCGACGAGCGCAGACCCGGGGTCCCAAGAGTCCGCGAGCCAGGCCGCTGGCGCCTTGAATGCAGGGCCGGAAGCCGCATCCGGCGCCGGAGCCGTGCGCACCGAGGTGGCCGCTTCTGCCGGCAATACAAGCCCGGGGCTTGGTGGATCCGGCTTCGGCCAGTGGAATTTCGAGGGTCCGCGAGCCACCATCCGCGCACGCTTGGTGGATCCGTCCGGCAAGGCGGCGGTCGGCGCCGAGGCGCGCAAGGCCGGCACGCAACTGCCGGAGGGGTGGGCCGCGCCCGTCGAGAAGGACACCGAAGCCGAGCCCGAGCAACCGGCGATCGCCGCGAACGCGGAGGGCCGCGTCGAAATTCAGGTGCCGGCCGGCCAGGCATTGAGTCTCGAGTTCGGCGGCCCCTACTGGCGATCCCAGTCGCGGCGCATCCAGCCCTTGCGGCCGGACGAGGTCGCGGATTTCGGCGAGATCTCCCTGACGCCGGCTTCGCGACTCGTCGGTCGCACGCTGGGCCCCCAAGGCAAGCCCCTCGCCGGAGTGCAGACCCGCCTGCGCGCCGCCGATGCCGGCATGTTCTGGGAGGGCCACGCCTTGATCGAGAGCCGCCAGTCCGACGCCCAGGGCGTCGTGGTGTTCGACGGCGTGCCGCTCGGCCGCTTCCGCATCGAAGGCGAGACCACCGGCTTCGCCAGCGCGCAGATCGAGGCGCTCGAGGTGCGGTCCGCGCCCGGCGACGTGCCCTTCGAATTGAAGCTCGATCCGGGCGCGCAAATCAGCGGCCGCGTGGTGGACGCGGACCGCCGGCCCGTGGCGCAGGCGGACGTCTTCCTGTTCCGCCAGGATCAGGGCGCCTTCTACTGGGGCGACTATCAGCCGCCCTTCCCGGACCGCGAGCCGGACGCGCGCAGCGGCGCCGACGGCAGTTTCGTGGTCACGGGCTTGCCCAAGGACGGCAGCGCGGTGGTGATCGGCGCGCGCGCCGAGGGACAGGTCAGCGGCTTCGCGAAAAAAGTCAAAGCAGGGATGGCCGAGGTGACGGTCGTGCTGCCGCGCGCCTTGAGCGTGCGCGGCCGAGTGCTCGGCAATGGCGACGCGCCGGTCGCCGGCTCGCGCGTGTGGCTGACGCAGAAGACCCCGTGGGGCTGGGACGAGGAGAAGGGCTCGACCGAGTCGGACGCCGACGGCAACTTCACGCTGACCGGCCTCGCGCCCGGCGAGTTCCTGCTGCACGCCGCCGCCGCCGGCTCCGAAGCCGAACCGCTGCCGCTTGCGCTCGACCGTGAATTGTCAGACATCGTCCTGCGCGTGGCCGAGCGCCCGGCGCTGGTCGTGCGAGTGACGGACGCCGAAGGGCGGCCGCTGGCGCGCAGCACGGTGGACCTCTCTTCCCTGGCCGCCCCGGCCGCGCCGGACGCCGGCGCTTCGATCACGATTGACGGCGGCGGCAGTTTCAGCTTCGCCCAAGGGCCCGGATTCGGCCAAACCGGCGTCACGGACGCCGACGGCCGCGCCCGCTTCTACGGCGCCCCCAGCGGCGAATTGCGCATTCAGGCCCGCCACGCCGATTGGGCGCGGGGCGACGTGACCTACAACTACACCGGCGGCGCGGCTGAGACGACGGTGGCCTTGTTGCGGCCGGCGCAACTGCTGGTGCGCGTCACCGACGGCGCCGGCGGCCTCGTGCGCAACGTGAGCGTGCGCCTGCGCAATTCCGCCACCGGCCGCGAGACCAGCGAAGAACGCACGGACAATCTGGGCCGCGTGTTCTGGCCGGACTTGCTGCCGGGCCCGTGGGAGATCCTGCACGGCACCGGGCAGAACGGGAATCAGAATTGGTACAGCGGCGACGTCGTCTTCGCCGATTCCTCCGAGGCCGCCGCGCCGCCGCCGGCTCAAGCGGGCATGCCCGTCGAACTCGTCGCCGGCCAGTGCGTGGAGCAGGAACTGGTGCTGAACGATCTCGCGGTCGTCACCGTGCGCGTGTTGCGCAACGGCGCGCCGGCCGCCGACGTCTTCGCGCGCCTCGAGGCGCGCAGCGAGGAAGACGGCATGAGCTGGGGCGGCATGCACGGCGGCGGTCCGAGCGGACTGGCCACCGACGGCCGCGGCATGGTGGTGCTGGATCCGGTTTCCGCCGGCAAGTACTACCTGATCGTGCGGCCCAGCCGGAACGCGCCCGACACCCGGCAGGAAGTCGAACTCATCCCCGGTCCCCAGACTCTCACGGCCAAACTGAACGGCGCCGAGGTCCGCGGCGTCGTGCGCGGCCCGAGCGGCCCGGTGGTGGGCGCGCGCATGAGCCTGTCGCCCTACCTGCCCGAGGGCGAGCCGGAGGCGCGGAGTTCCTTCGTGATCTCCATGGTCGGCAGCGACGGCAGCATGGGCGTCGAGTTCGGCGAGGACAACGGCGTCAACACCATGGCCTCCTCCGACCAGGACGGGGAATACCTGTTCGAGGACGTGCCGGAGGGGCAGTGGGTGGTGAAATCGCAGGCGCGCGGTTTCGCACCGTGGACCTCCCTGCCTTTCACCGTGTCCGGAGACCAAGCCGTGACCCTGCCGGAGCAACTACTCCTGCCCGGCGGCGAAATCACCGGCCGCGACGCCAATTGGAAGCCCCGGGCGGAGGAAGACGCCTTCGGCTTCGACTGGAACAACTCGATCCGGCTGGAAAACGCCTCCGGGCGGATGCTGGGCATCGCCCAGACCACCGACGGCGGGGAGTACCGCTTCGCCGACCTCGCCGAGGGCGAGTACATCGTGCAGCGGGGCGAGTGGAAGAGCGAGGCCATCCGGATCGGCGCCGGCGAAAGGCGCCGAGAGGACATCCCGGTGGCCGCGCCTCGCACGGAAGAAAACTAGTCCGCTTCCGGCCGTTCCCAAGCCGGGGGGACCTGCGTACAATCTTCCCCCTTGGAGACGACCCGGTCGAATCCGAGCGGAATCGGAGCGGTTTTCGTCATCCTCGCTCCCAGTAACCTCGTCCGATGACCCTCATCCGGATCAAACGGGGTCTGAATCTGCCCCTGCCGGGCGGACTCGACTCCACGGTCCTCGTCCAGGCGCCCGACCCGGCGCACGTCGCCTTGCTGCCGCAGGAATCCTGGGGCATCAAGGTGCAGATGCTGGCCCAGGAAGGCGACCGCGTCCTGGTCGGCGCGCCGCTCTTCTGCGACCGCCGGGATCCCCGCGTCCTCTACACCTCCCCCGCCGCTGGCGTGCTCGAGAAGGTGGTGCGCGGCGACAAGCGCGTGGTGCTCGCGGTCGTCGTCAAACCTGACAATTTCAACGAGCAGGCGCCGCAACTGGCGCGCGTGGACCTGGCGAAAGCCGGCCGCGCCGAAATCGTGGAGGCCCTCGCCGCGAGCGGCCTGTGGCCGGCCTTGCGCCAGCGCCCCTTCGACCGCGTCGCGCATTCCGACGAGGTGCCGCGGACCATCTTCGTCACGGCCATGGACACCGAGCCCCTGGCAGCCTCGCCCCGCGAGGCGGTGCGCGGCCGGGAGGATGCCTTCCGCGCCGGCCTGAAGGCGCTCGTCAAACTGGCCGAGAAGGGCGTCTGGCTCTGCACTTCGGCTGAAGAAAACTGGTCCGAGTTGAGCACCGAGGGCGGCCAGCCGATCGCCGGCGTGCAGGCGCGGCAGTTCGCCGGACCGCACCCGGCGGGACTCGCCGGCACGCACATCCACTTCCTGGATCCCGTCGGCGCCAAGCGCAAGGTCTGGCACGTGGCGGCGCAAGACGTCGCCGACATCGGCGAATTCCTCAGCACGGGCCACCTGCCGACGCGGCGGCGCGTGGCGGTGGTCGGGCCGGCGGCGGCGAAAACCGCCTACGTCGCCACGCGGCGCGGCGCCGATCTGGGCGCCTTCGAGAGTTACGCCGATCGCGCCCGCGGCGCGGTCCGCTTCATCTGCGGCTCGGCGCTGTCCGGCCGCACCGCGCCGCCCGGCACCGACGCCGGCTATCTCGGCCGCTGGGAGCGCCAGATCACGCTGCTCAGCGACGAGACCGAGCGTGAATTCCTGGGCTGGTCGGTGCCGCTGGGCCGCCGCTGGTCCATCACCAACGTCTATCCGGGCAAATTCCTGTTCCCGCGCAAGCTGCGCTTCGACACGGATCTCAACGGCAGTCCGCGCGCCATCGTGCCGATCGGCGTGTGGGAGCGCGTGATGCCGCTGGACGTCCTGCCCACGCCGCTGATCAAGGCGCTGGCCAGCCGCGAAATGGAGGACGCCGAGAAGCTCGGCGCGCTCGAGCTGGCCGAGGAAGACCTCGCGCTCTGCGAATTCGTGGACCAGTCCAAGACTCCGGTGACTGCGCTGCTGCGCGACATGCTCACCCTCATCGAGAAAGAGAACCAGGCGTGAAGTTCCTCCGACGCAAGCTCGACGAGTGGGGCAAGCCCTTCCACAAGGGCGGCAAGCTCGAGAAGTACTACCCGGTCTACGAGGCCGCCGACTCCTTCCTCTACACGCCCGGCACCAAGACCGCGCGCGGCCCGCACCTGCGCGACGCCAACGATCTGAAGCGCACCATGATCTTCGTGGTGCTGGCGCTGCTGCCCTGCACCGTGTGGGGCATGTTCAACGCCGGCTGGCAGGCGATGCTGGCCGACAAGTCCTACGCCGAGACGATCGGCGCAGGTTTCACCGCCGGCAACGTGCTGAGCGCGCTGGGCATCGGCGCGATGGCCTTCCTGCCGCTCTACTTCGTGACCATCGCCGTCGGCGGCGCGATCGAAGCCATCTTCGCCACCGTGCGCAAGCACGAGATCAACGAGGGCTTCCTCGTGACTTCGCTGCTGTTCCCGCTGGTCTGCCCGCCGACCATTCCGCTGTGGCAGGCGGCGCTC
>CAYVPL010000125.1:0-8116 GCA_964453755.1 uncultured Planctomycetales bacterium | reverse complement strand
TGCGTCTGGCGCAGGACACGATCGACACCAACATTCTGTTCCTCGAGGTCACGCATCCGGACCTCGACGCGCCGATGGTCGAAGCCGCGCTGCGCGACGAAGGCGTGCTGGCCCTCGCGCTCGGCGAGCGCCTGCTGCGCTTCGTGACGCACCGCCACATCGGCGACGCGGAAGTGGAACTCGCCGCGGGCGCTCTGGCCCGCATCGTCTCGCGCTCCTGAAGCCATGTCCGTATTCAAGGCCTACGACATCCGGGGCACCTGGCCCGATCAGATCGACGCTCGGCTGATGCGCCGCATCGGCCGCGCCTTCGGCGACTTCATTGGCCGCGGTCCGCTGGTGGTCGGGCGCGACATGCGCACCATGGCGCCGGAAGCGCAGGCGGCGGTGATCGAAGGCATTTGCGACGCCGGCGTGGACGTGATCGACGTCGGCCTGGCCAGCACGCCGCAAACCTACTTCGCCATCGGACATCTCAAGGCGGCCGGCGGCCTGTGCGTCACGGCGAGCCACAATCCGAAGCAGTACATCGGCGCCAAGCTTTGCCGCGAGGAAGCCAAGCCGATCAGCGCCGACAACGGCATTCTCGACCTCGAGCGCGCCGCCCTGGCCGCCGCCGAGCCCGCGCCGCGCGCCAATCGCGGCCGCGTCACCCGCGTCGACACCCTGGCGGAGTACGCCGCGCACGTGGCGCGCACCGCGAACCTGGCGTGCCCGTTGCGCCTCGCCAGCGACGCCGCCAACGGCATGGCTGCGCACACCTTTCCGGCCATCCTGCGGCTGCTGCCGCAGATCGAGCACCACGGCCTCTTCTACGAGCTCGACGGCACCTTCCCGAATCACGAGGCCAACCCGCTCAAGGTCTCGACGCTGGCCGATCTGCAGCGCGAAGTGGCGCGCACCGGCGCCGCGGTGGGCGCCGCGTTCGACGGCGACGCCGACCGCTGCTGCTTCGTGGACGAGCGCGGCCGCGCCATCGGCAACGACGTGATCACCGCGCTGGTCGCCCGCGAAGTCCTCAAGCAGGAGCCGGGCGCGGCCATCGTCTACGACCTGCGCTCCTCCTGGGTGCTGGCCGAAACGGTGCTGGCCGCGGGCGGCAAGCCGGTCAAGGAGCGCGTCGGGCACTCCTTCTTGAAGGCGACCATGCGCAAGCACGACGCGCCCTTCGGCGGCGAGCTCTCCGGCCACTATTACTTCCGCCGCAACTGGTACGCTGACAATTCGGAGATCATTCTGCTCTCCGTGCTGAATCTCGTGGCGCGTTCAGAGCGGCCTTTCTCGGCCATGCTCGACGAACTGATGAAGTATCACTCGACCGGCGAAGTGAACTTCAAGGTCGCCGACAAGGCCGCCGCCATGGACAAGGTGCGCCGGACTTTCGCCGACGCCAGTTCGGTGGACGAGCTCGACGGCATCACCATCGCCTACGGCGAAGTGCGCCGGCCGGGCTGGTGGTGGGTGAACCTGCGGCCCTCGAACACCGAGCCGCTGCTGCGCATGAACCTCGAATCCGACGACCGCGGCCGCATGGAGGAGATGACGCGCAAGGTCATCGCCGTGCTCGGCGCGGAGCCGGTGGACCACTAACGTGGGCATCGTGCGCCGCCCCGTCCGCATCGTCGGCGTGCCGATGGACCTCGGCGCCAGCCGCCGCGGCACGGACATGGGCCCGAGCGCGCTGCGCATCGCCGGCTTGGCGCCCGCATTGCGCGAACTCGGCTACGAAGTCGCCCGCGAAGACGACGTCTTCGTGCCGGGCATGGAAACGCGCGACGGCGAAGGCGGCGATCCGCGCCTGCGCTTCAAGAAGGAAATCCTGCACTGCTGCACGCGCCTCGCTTCGCGCGTCGAGAAGATTCTCGACGAGGGCGGCCTGCCCCTGGTGCTCGGCGGGGACCACTCGATCGCGATGGGCACCGTGACGGGCGTCGCCTCGCACTTCCGCAAGCGCGGGCAGCAGGTCGGGCTGATCTGGTTCGACGCGCACGCCGACATCAACACGCCCGCCAGCTCGCCGACCGGCAACATCCACGGCATGCCGCTGTCACACTTGATGGGAATGGGGGATCCGGACCTGGCCGGCATCGGCGGCTTCCAGCCCAAGGTCACGCCGCAGCTGACTGCGCTGGTCGGCATCCGCGACATCGACGACGGCGAGCGGGCCATCATCCGCGAGTGCGGCGTCCACACCTGGACCATGCGCGACCTCGACGAGCGCGGCATGGCGCGCTGCGCCCGCGAAGTGCTGGAGACGGTCAGCCGGGGCACCGCCGGCTTCCACCTGTCCTTCGACGTCGACGGCCTGGATCCGGAAGTGGTGCCCGGGGTCGGCACGCCGGTCCCGGGCGGCGTCGGCTTCCGCGAGGCCCACCTGTTCCTGGAAGTGCTGGCCGACAGCGGCCGCATGACTTCGATGGAGGTGGTGGAGCTGAATCCGCTGCTGGATCAGCGCAATCAGGGCGCCGTGAACATGAAGCACCTGATCTGCAGCGCCTTCGGCAAGAGCATTCTCTAGTCTGGGACCCCCGGACCTGGGGATCGGGCGCGGCGCGGCCTAGAATCAGGCCATGGACCAGCGTCTGCAGCCGCTGCTTGGCCTGGCCCCGGCCTGGCTCAGCGAGGGAGGTCCTGAGGCCGGCGTCGTGGTGGCGAGCCGAGTGCGCCTCGCGCGCAACCTGGCGGACACGCCCTTTCCGGCGCAGATGCAGCTCGGGCCGGCCAGCGACTTCGTGCGCCGCGCCGCCGTGGCTCTCGAAGGCAGCATCAAGGACGGCTGCGGCCTGGATCCCGCCTCGCTCGGCGCCGCCGAATGCGAATTCCTGGTCGAGCGCAGCCTCGCCTCCCGCGACCTCATCCACGCCGGCCGCGCCACCTGGATCTACTTCGATCCGCGCGGCCTGTCCGCGGTGATGGTCAACGAGGAAGACCATTTCCGGCTGCAGGGCTACGCCGCCGGCCTGGACCTCGAGTCGGCCCTGCGCCGCGCGCAGCGCCTCGAACGCCGCGTACGCCATCACTTCGAACTGGCCTCGCATCCGCACTACGGCTATCTGACATCCTGCCCGACCAACGCCGGCTCCGGCATGCGCGGCAGCCTGCTGCTGCATCTGCCGGCGCTGGCGCGGGCCAAGGCGCCGCTGCAGCGCGCGCTGCAGACCGCGCGCAGCGCTTCGCTGGCCGTGCGCGGCCTGCACGGCGAAGGCAGCCGCGCGCTCGGGCGCCTGTACCAAATCAGCAATCAGAAGACGCTCGGCAAGTCGAGCGCGGCGCAGGCGCAAGAGGTCACCGACTTCGGCCGCGGCGTGGCCAACTTCGAGCAGACCACGCGGCAGGCCCTTCGCGACGACGGCACGGCGCGCCAGGAACTGGTCGCGGAGGTGGCGAAAGCCCACGCGCGCCTGCTCGACGCGCCCTCTTTGACGACGGCCGAGGCGCTCGAGATCCTCAGCACGATCCGGCTGGCGGCGCTGGCCGGCCTCGCCGAGGAAATCGGCCACGCGTACGACCCGCAGGAGGTCTTGCAGCAGATGTTCCAGATCCAGCCCGGCCACCTGCAGGCGCGGCTGGGCCGCGAGATGGATCCCGGCGAGCGCGACCGGACGCGCGCCGAGCTCCTGCGCGCGGCTTTGCACCACCCGGCATGAGCCCGGCCGACGCGGTCCTCGACCGGCGCGGGCGGCCGCTCGGCACGCTGCGTCTCTCGGTGACGGACCGCTGCAACCTGCGCTGCAGCTACTGCATGCCCGAGCGCGAGTACGTGTGGCTGCCGCGCGAGGACCTGCTGAATTTCGAAGAGCTCGAGCGATTGACGGGGCACTTCCTGGCGGCGGGCGCGCGCCGCGTGCGCCTGACCGGCGGCGAGCCGCTCCTGCGCCGCGATCTGCCGGATCTCGTGGCGCGACTGGCGCGGCTCCCGGGACTCGAGGAACTGGCGCTCACCACCAACGGCGTGCTGCTCGCGCCGCTCGCCGCGGAGTTGCGCGCCGCCGGCTTGCGCCGCATCACCGTGAGCCTCGACACTCTCGATCGCCAGCGCTTCGCGCGTCTGGCGCGGCGCGACGAGTTGCCGCGCGTGCTCGAAGGCATCGAGGCGGCGCGCGCCGCCGGGCTGCCGATCAAACTCGACACCGTGCTCGTGCGCGGCGAGAACGAGGACGAGATTCACGGCCTGCTGGAGTTCGCGCGCGGGATCGGCGCGGAACTGCGCTTCATCGAGTACATGGACGTCGGCGGGGCCACGCGCTGGGAAACCGGCAAGGTTTTTTCGCGGCGCGATCTGCTGCAGGCGCTGACGGAGCAGGACGGAGCCGCGCCGGAGCCCATGACGCGCGCGGACGCGGCGGCGCCCGCCGAGCGCTTTCGCCGCGCCGACGGGCAGACGTTCGGCGTCATCGCCAGCACCACGGAGCCCTTCTGCGCCGCCTGCGATCGCAGTCGCGTCACGGCCGACGGCCAGTGGCTACTCTGTCTTTACGCCGCAAGCGGGATGGATCTGCGAGCCCCGCTGCGGGAAGGCCGGGAACGCGCGTGGTTTCTCGAAACCCTGAGGCGCATTTGGCAGGCCCGCGCCGATCAGGGGGCCGTGGAGCGCCTGCGGCTGCGCTCCGCCCGCGGTCCGCTGCTGCAAATCGGCGAGTTGGCGGCGCAGCCGCACCGAGAAATGCACACGCGGGGCGGCTGAGCGAGATTGAGGCGTTTGAACCCAAAAAAAGTTCATTCTTCGCCCCGCAAATCGCGATTCCGCATTAGGATCGGTTCTGGCAGTTTCAGGTCGCCGACTGCCGGTTCTCCGAATCACCCCTGCGCGACCGAATCATCGAACCCCCAAGTCATGAAACTCACCATCCCCGCAAGTCTGGCCGCCGTCGTGCTGGCCAGTTCCCTGTCGGCCCAAAACGTCGTGCTGCGCGAAGACTTCACCGTCTCCGTGCCGCCGGCCGGCTGGACCCAAGTCAAGAACAACCCCGCGGCCAACGGCTGGATCAAATCCACCGACAACCGCGCCTGGCACGAGGACGAGTCCTCGTCCATCGGCACCTGTGACAACGAGCTGATCTCTCCGATGCTCGACTTCACGACCGTGCCGACCGCCTACGCGCACTTCAAGACGCAACTCAACTTCGCCACCTACTTGGCCAACCACCCGTCCTCCTCCGGGGACGGCGAAACGGACATCTACATCCGCATCAACGGCGGCGCGTGGACCGAGGCTTGGACCGAGACTCGTCAAGCCAACACCACGGACACCATCAGCGTGGACCTGAGTTCCTTCGTCGGCGGCCAGGCCAACGTCGAGTTCGCCTTCCGCTACTACGGCACCTTCGCCCACGAAACCTGGATCGACTACGTCCAGATCGACGACTCCTCGACTCCGCCGCTGGATCCGCCGACGCAGTGGACCAACGTCGCCCTGCCGACGAGCTTCGTCAACGTCACCAACAGCCAGTCCTGCGACGACTTCGAGTCCTACGGCGGCGTGCTGCCCTCGCACATGGCGGCGGCTGCGCTGAACTCCGGGACCCTGACGGCCGATCCGGAAGCCTGGTGCACCATCGCCGGCGGCACCTACGCCTCGGCCAGCGGCGTGCGCAACCTGGAAATGGGAATGATTCCGGGCACCACGAACTACCACAACGTGCGCAACTCGCTGGTGATCGGCTACAACGGCGCGGGCCAGGGCGCGATCACGCTCGACTTCAAGGCCATTGACCATGGCGAAGAAGCGAACGCCTTCGACGGCGTGTGGGTGTCGAACGACGGCCTGAACTGGTACTTCGTCTACGGCAACTGGGGCCCTCTGGCCACGGCATGGACCGCGGTCTCCGTCAACCTGGCGGCCTACACCTCGATCACCAACGGCGACTTCTACGTCATGTTCGGCCAGGAAGACAACTTCCCGTACGCGAACCTGGACGGCGTCGGCATCGACGACGTGTGCGTGACGGGCTCCGGCCCCTCCGGCCCCTCGCTGGCGGTCACGGGCACCTGCCCCGGCCCGGTCGTCGCCACGGTGACGAACGCGACGCCGAGCAGCACGGTGATCTTCCTCTACGGACCGGCCGGCTCGTTCACGCAGAACAGCCCGAACCGGCCCTGCCAAGGCGTCACCGTGGGCATCAGCAACCCGCAAGTCGGCGCCGCGGTCACCACCGATGGCGCGGGCAGCGTCGGTCTCGCGGTCAACGCGCCGCCGGCCGCCTGCGGCAAGACCTTGCAGGTCGTGGACCTGGCCTCCTGCATGACGACCAACACCGTCATTCTGTAGTCCTTTCCATTCTGGCGCCCCGGCTGCTCGTCAGCCGGGGCGCCTTTTGCTTGCTGGCGCTGATCGGAAGGGATTTCCGCGCGGCTCCCGCCGTTTCGCAAGTAGACTGGTCTTGAGCAGCCTCCGGCCGTGGGCTGCTTTTTTGTCACCCACTGCGGCCTCCTTCCCATTCCATCCCCATGAAACTCAGCATCCCCGCAAGCTTGGCCGCCATCGCGCTCGCCGGCTCCCTCTCCGCCCAGAACGTGATCCTGCGCGAAGACTTCACCGTCTCCGTGCCCCCGGCCGGCTGGTCGCAAGTCAAGAACAACCCGGCCGCGAACGGCTGGATCAAGTCCTTGGACAACCGCGCCTGGCACGAGGACGAGTCCTCGAGCATCGGCGCCTGCGACAGCGAGCTGATCACCCCGATGCTCGACCTGAGCAACTACGCCACGGTGCTCGTCAGCTTCGAGACCGAGCTCAACTGGGCCGACTACCTGGCCAACCACCCGTCCGGTTACGGCGACGGCGAGACGGACCTCTACGTCCGCGTCAACGGCGGCGCGTGGACTGAAGTCTGGACGGACACCCGCCTGCTGAACACGAACGACGTCATCAGCGTCGACGTGAGCGCGCAGGTCGGCGGCCAAGCCAACGTGGAAATGGCGATCCGCTACTACGGCACCTACGCCCACGAGACCTGGGTCAACTGGTTCCAGGTGGACGATGGCGGCAGCTCCGTGCTGACCCTCGCGAAGACCGGCTCCTGCCCGGGAGCGGTGACCCTGACGGTCACCAACGCGACCGCCGGCGGCTCGATCGCCGTCCTCTACGGCCCCGCGGGTTCCTTCACGCAGAACAGCGCGAACCGTCCCTGCCAAGGCCTGACGCTCGCGATCCAGGTTCCGACCCTGGGCGCCACGGTCAACGCCAACGGCTCCGGCACCGCGAACCTGAGCTTCAACGCGCCTCCGGCCGCCTGCGGCCGCACGGTGCAAGCGGTGGATCTGAGCAGCTGCACGGCGACGAACGCCATCACGCTGTAGTTCCGCAGCGCGCAGGATTCCTGCGCCGCGCCCCGGCTGGCAACAGCCGGGGCGTTTTTCTTTTTGGCTACAATGCGCGGGCGCTGGCCCCTCAGCACTTTCGGCTCAACCCATGCTCGACGTCCTTGCCGGACTCCTTGCGCTGCTGCCCAGCGCGACCGCGGCGCCTCAGGCGCCCGCCCTGGTGGAAGATTTCAACCAGGCCGTTCCGCCGTCGGGCTGGACGCAAACCCAGGTCAATCCGCTGGCCGCAGGCTGGATTCACAGCGCCGACGGACGGGCCTGGCACCAGGACGAGTCGTCGAGCCTGGGCACTTGCGAGGACTATCTGATCAGCCCGCTGCTGAATCTCACGGCCTTCGCCGCGGTCTACGCGCACTTCGAGATCGAGTTGGCCTACCCGGACTATCTCGAGAATTTCCCCGGCTCGGCGGGGGACGGCGAAACGGACTTGTGCGTCCGCCTGAACGGGGGACCCTGGGTCGAGGTCTGGACCGAGTCCCGGCGCGTCGCCTCCAACGAAGTCATGACCGTGGACCTGACCAGTTATCTGGCCGGCGCGGGCGCCGTCGAAATTGCGCTGCGCTACTACGGCACCTTCGCTCACGCGACGTGGGTGGATTGGATTCAAGTGGACGCCGATCCGGTCGCGCCGCCGCCGCCGCCGCCGACGCCGGAAGTCTGGACCGTCAGCCTGCCGGCCAGCTTCCTGCAACTGGCGCCCGGCAGCACTCATGACGATGGCTTCGAGGCCTACGGCGGCAATCTGCCCGCCCACATGGCGGCGACGCGGATCTTCGCCGACACCGGCCTGTTCGAC
>CAYVPL010000124.1:0-8158 GCA_964453755.1 uncultured Planctomycetales bacterium | reverse complement strand
TTCGACGTGCTCCCGGCCGAGGGCGCGGCCGCGACTCCGTCCGCAGCCGCCGCGCCGGCCGCGACCGCTCCCGCCGCCGAGGTGCGCGATCAAGCCGCCGCTGCCGCCGCCGCCGAGCGGCAGCGCGCGCAGATTCAAGGCAGCTTGCGCCGGCCGCAGCGCTCGCGCGGCTTCGGCGATTTGTCACAACAGTCCGCCGGCATGAAATTCCTGGCGCTGCTGATCGGCCTCGCCGTGCTGGTGGGCGTGGCCTTCGGCGTGCGGCTAGTCGCGGGCCTGTTCTAGTTACATTCCGAAACAGGGAAGGAAGTCGCATTTAACGAAATTGCGGGAGGATTCAATCGGTGATAATCTGTTCCGATGAGGATCCTGCCTGTGTTGCTGTCGGGAGTCGGTCTAATGTTATTGATCGGAGCCTCCGCTACGGAACGAGGCGACGCCCGTGCGGCACAGAGGATGCCCGCTTTGGCCCATACGCCACGAGCTATTCTCGACCGAGGATATGCCACTCAACCTTCCCCATCCAGCGCGGCGACCGAGGATAACGTGCCGGAAGTCGACTTTACTGCACCCTGCGTGGCGACACACTCAGGTGCGAGCACAGGCGGAACGTGTTGCCCACAGCACGTCAATTGGACAATCAATACTGAGACCGCAGGAGCCTGTGACACGCAGTGCAATTGGAATGTGACGGTTGAAGTCTGGGATTTCAGTGGCTGTGACGAGACCCAAATCGAGGTCTACAATGGCTTCTCCCTTGGCACTAAACTGCCGAATGGGCACTGGCAGCTGACGCTTTCGGATACGCTTTCATGTGGCCTCATGGACAATTCGAATATGCACCACCTGAAGGTCAAGGTCAACGGCTCAACAGTCTGCGAATTCATCGTCACATTTACCTGCAAAAAATGTACTCCATGAGTCGGTCGCGGTCAGTCTGGCTTCTTGCAGGCGCGCTGCTATTGGCAATCGCGGTGTTCCTTCGATCCTCTCGGTACTCAGATCCCAATCCGGTGCAGCTCAAGGAGGCGGACTGGTCAGCAGGTAGACCAATCACGGACGGCGCCCACAGCGGAGAAGCACCACTAGATCGAGAGATAGCACCTAGCCAAGAGGATGATCGTTCACGTGTCAGCCCGCATGGTCTAGAGTATTGGCAGAAGAAGTACAGCGAGAGGCTCTCGCAAGGAAACGTGACCATTACCGAAATTGATGATTGGTGGTTCGATGATGAAGAGGTCATGGCAGCATATCAGGTGGCGCTCGCGATCGGGCTCAAGGAGTTGGCGAGACGATTGGAGGCTCAGGACTCTAGCGCCCTCCCATACTCTTCGCCGGCATTGAGGAGATTCGAGGCCAAAGGGGTGACACAGATTGGGTGTTTGCTCCAACTCGACACAGTTCGCCAACTGCCGATCGGGGCGTACGAAGTCGAGTTGGTTGGCGCGGACCTTCAGTCGATGGCAAGTTGCTTGGAGATCTATGGAGGTAATCCATTCGCAGCCGATCGGCCCTTGATTTCCCTCGCCGAAATGAACTCGAATCCATTCCAATACCCGATTGAGTATTTCTTACAGGCGTACTCAGGTGAGGATACGCGGCTGGATTGGCCCTCAGAAATCATCTCAGAGGCTACTCGGATATGGAGAGATTTCGCGGCTGAACGCGCGATAACGCAACGAGAATATAATTCTCGAGTCTCTGTAATTGGCGACACCGCGCGTGAGTTAGGATTAATTGTCCCTCATCCTGCGCACTACGATCGCCTGCTTCCCGGCACGAGCGCGCTGAGGGAAGACTTACTCGTCTGCGAATCTGAGTATCTACGACAACTTCGCAGGATCGTGACCGGAAGGCAATAGTCGTTGATCCGTGGGTTATGCAGGGCGCCGGCGGTCGCCGGCTGCCGCGGCGCGGTAGACCGCGGCGGTTTCGCGCGCACAGCGCTCCCAGGAGAAAGTGCGCGCGCGCTTCAACGCCACCGCGCCGGCCTGCCGCCGCCACGCGTCTTCGGACACGATGCGCTCGATGCCTTCGGCGATCGAATCCACGTTCTTCGCCGTCACCAGCATGGCACTGGGCCCCGCGACCCAGGCGGGCGCCGTCTTCACGGACACCACCGGCGGCACGCCGCAGGCCATCGCCTCGAGCACGGCCAGACCGAAGCCTTCGTGCATCGAGGGGAACAGGAACGCCAGCGCGCCCTGATAAGCGGCCAGCAGTTCGGCGTCGGGCAGCACCTCGATCCAGCGAATGCGCTTGCGGTACTTCGAGGCTTCCATGCGCGTCAGGAAATCTTCGTAGTCCCAGCCGCGGCGCGCGATCAGCAGCCAATCCGGCGCGGCGTCGCGGGCCCAGGCGCGCTCGAGCGCCAGCAGCAGGCGCGTGTAATTCTTGCGCGGCTCGAGCGTGCCGACGGTCAGCAGATAGCCTTGCTGCGGCAATTCGCGTTCGGCAGGGCGGAAGTAAGGCGCGACGCCGTGCGGCACCACCACCACCTGATCTTCGCGCGCGCCCAGCAGTTCGGCGTCGTCGCGGGCCGGCTCGCTGGGCACGATGACTTGGTTGGCCACGTTGACCGCGCGCCGCACCTGGCCCAGCAGTTTGGCGGTGTCCCAGCCGTGAAACTTCGGATCCATGACGAAGGCCGCGTCGTGCAGCGTCATCACGGTGGCTCCGCCGCGCACCTTGGGATAGGTGTAGTCGGTCCAGTGGAAGACGTCGGCGCCACCGGGCGCGGCCCAGGGCATGAGCGAGCGCTTCATGGACCAGCGCCGCTCGCGCAAGGCCTGCGGCATGTCGCCGCCGGGCTGCCAGGCGCTGGCGAAGAATTCCAGGAAGGGGCTCTCGCCGTCGGGGAGCTGCGTCAGCGCCGAGGCCAGCTCGCGCACGTAGCGGCCGATGCCGGCGTAATTGTGCAGCGCGGGACGGAGATCGAAACCGACGCGGGGGAACGTCATGCGGCGAGAGTCTAGCGGGCGGCGGCGGCGCCGGTCAGGCGGGCGCGCGTCGCGGCGATGACGGCTTCCGTGAAGCCGTCGGTGCCGAGTTTGCCGCCAAGATCGCGCGTGGCGTGGCCGGCGCCGATGGCGTCGCGCACGCCTTGATCGAGCGCCTGGCCCAACCCGCGGTAGCCGACGTGCTCGAGCAGCATGGCGAAGGCCCACAGCGCGGCGGCCGGATTGCACAAACCCTTGCCGGCGATGTCGGGCGCGGTGCCGCCGGCCGGATCGAACATCGCCAGATGCACGCCGCCGTCGGGATGGAAGGAGTAGGAGGCGCTGGCGCCGAGCCCCATCGAGCCGATCAGGCCGCAGGCCGCGTCGGAGAGGAAGTCGCCGTATTCGTTGGGCGTGACGACGATGCGGAAGTCTTCCGGCCGCATGATGAGCTTGGCCAGCAGCGCGTCGAAGAGTTCGGCGCGGTGGCTGACTTGCGGATGCTGGCGCGCGACGTCGCGCACGGTTTCCTCGAAGAGGCCGTCGGTGGCGCGCTGGATCGTGTACTTGGAAGAACTGACGACGCCGCAGCCGAGGCGCTCGGCCAGCGCGAAGGCGAATTGCGCGGCCTCCTGCGAGGGGCGGCGCTCGATCACGCGCACGCTCACGGCGGCGTCGGCGCCGACGCGGCGGCCGGCGTCCTCGTAGGTGCCGCCGGTGGCGATGCGCACAATGTGCAGGTCCACCTGACCGCTGAAGCGCGTCGGCACGCCGGGAATGCTGGCGACCGGGCGGTGGATCACCGAGAAGTCAAAGCACTCGCGCAGGATTTGGTTGGGGCTTTCGGCTTCGGTGACGGTGGGATATTTCAGCGCGACGCGGCCGCGGCGCATTGCGGTTTCCGCTTCGCGGTAGGCGCCCTCGGCGTCGCGGCGGCGGCGCTCGAGGCTCAAATCCACCGGAGTGAAGGTCACCGTCAGCGGCAGCGCGGCGGCGGCGCGGTGCACGGCAGAGGAGAGTTCGGGTGAGATGCCGTCGCCGAGAAACTCGGCGACTTCGAGAGAGGGCTGCGCGGGCATGGAGGGTAAATCTTAGAGCGGATCGGCGTGGACCGTCACCGTGGAGTTCTCGAGCGCCCGCTGCACCGCGACGCGCACCTGCTCGCCGAGGTCGTGGGCCTCGACGAAGGACAGATCGCGGTCGAGGTCCAGGTGCAGTTCGACGAAGACGTCGGCGCCGCTGCGGCGGGTGCGCAAGTCGTGGAAGCCGGCGACGCGCGGCGCGAATCCGGCCAGGGTGCGGAGCACCGCCGCGGCCTCCTGCGGCTTGAGCCCGCGATCCATCAGCGTCTCCATGGACTTGAGGAAGATCTTGCGAGCGGTGTTCAGGATCAGGAGGCCGATGCCGATGCCCACCGCGAGGTCCGGCCAGCGCGCGCCGTCGAGCAGCCACGAGAGGCCGAGCCCGATGGCGACGGCGGCGTTCATCAGCAGGTCGCTCGAGTAGTGATGCGAGTCCGCTTCGAGCGCCGGCGATCCGGTGGCGCGCGCGTTGCGGCGCAGATTCCAGATCAGCCAGACGGTGACGCCGCTCGAAACCACCATCACTCCCACGCCGATCCATTCGCCGGCCAGCGCGGGCGCCTCCGGATTCAGCGCACGATTGACGGTGTGCGCGACGAAGCCCAGGCCGGCGATCAGGATCACGAGCGCCTGCATCAACGCGGCGAGGCCCTCGGCCTTGCCGTGGCCCCAGGGGTGGTCCGCGTCGGCGGGGCGCTCAGCCGTGGTGACGGCCCAGAGCACCAGCAGCGAGGAGAGCACGTCGAAGACCGAATCCAGCGCGCTGCCGAGAATGCCGGTGGAGCCCGTGTAGAGCCACGTGATGGCCTTGAGGGCCACCAGCATCAGCACGGCCTTCACCGTCGCGCGCGCGGCGCGTGAGCGCTGGAGGGTTTCGTGGGCCACGGGAAGGAGTTTAGCCATCAGGCTCCATCAGGAACGATTTCGACGCTAACATTAAGATTTCACTCCCGATGCAGACTCTGCCGCCCGTCCGGCACCTCAGCAAGCAGCGATGGATCCTCTACAGGATCCTTGCCTATTGCCTGATCGTCTCACTGCCTGTGACGATCATGATTCTCAGCTTCCTCGAGCCGAGCCCCTCCGAGGCCCCCAACTTTCTGAACATTCCGCCTTGGCTTTACATGATCATCTCAATCTGCAACGGTGCGATCATCGGGTGGGTTGCCGGCTCCTGCGTGATCCGTTGGACCGGTGGAGAAGACAAGCAGCGCTAGGGGGCTGCCGCCCGCGCCGGAAGAAACCCTTCACCCGCGGCGTCACTACTCTAGGGAAGATCATGCCCAGGGCCGACTCACGCCGGCGCGCAGCCATCCGCATCGGGCCGCTGCTGCTGAGCACAGCGGGCCTGCTGTTGCTGCTGCTGGCCTGGGTGCTGTGGGGCGGCGGCGAGCCCGCGGCGCCGCCTGCGCCTGCGATCGATCCCGCGCTCGCGCAGCCTCCGCCGGTGCAGCCGGCCGAACTCGGCGCGCTGGCTCCCGGACTTCTGCCCGGCGAAGGCGATCTGCTGGTGGAACTGCGCTGGCGCGGCGGCGCCGACGACGCGCGCGAAGCGCTCGAACTGCCCGGCCGCCTCGAGGGACTCGTGATCGGACCCACCGGCCAGCCCGTGTCCGGCGCGCGCATCAGCGTGCGCGGCGGGCCGCAGGACGGCCGCTTCGTGCGCAGCGACGCGAACGGCTTCTACAGCTTCGGCCAATTGCTGGCCGGCACCCACTTCTTCGTGCTGGACGAGGCCGGACTGCCGGTCACGGTGGCGATGCAGCGCGTGCTGGCGCGCGGCCCGACGCGCCGCGACTTGGCGGTGGGTGGACCGGTGACGCTGCGCGTGCTGGTGAAGAATCACGAAGGCAAGCCGCTGGCCGGCGCGCAGGTTTTGTCAGATCTGGGCGAGCGCCAGGGCGTCAGCGACGAGAACGGCCTGGCCGTGGTCGAAGGCGTGCCGGCCGGCCCGCGGGTGCTCGTGGATCTGCGCGCCGCCGGCCACGTGCCAGTGCGCTACGAGCTGAACCTGCACGGCGGCATCTTCGAGCCGATCGAACTGCCCGCGCTGCCGAAGGCCGGCAGCCTGCGCGTGGCGGTGCGGTCCTGGCCCGGCGGCCCGCTGCCGCAAGTGACGGTGGTGCCGCGCGCCACCGGACCCGGCCCCTATCAACCGGCCTGGGAGTTGTGGCAGGGCATCGAAGTCAATCGCGACGGCTTCGCCGAACTGACCGGCCTGCCCACTACCAACCTGCTCGACGTGCGCGTCGTACATCCGATGGGCACCGCCGATCCGCCGGTGCGCGCGCTGCGCCCCTCCGCGGAGTACGCCGCGGTCGCCGAGTTCGTGGTGCGCCGCTCCAGCGCCACCATCGAAGGCCTGGTGCTGGACGAATCCGGCGCGCCTCTGGCAGGCGCGATGACCGTGCTGGCCGCGGTGCGCCCGGATCTGGTGCTGAACCGGCTCTATCCCGGCCTCGCCGAATCGCCGACCTCGGTCGCGCTGCCGGTGCCGGGCGCGCTGCGGCGCAGCGTCGCCACCGACGCCGAAGGCCGTTTCCGCATCGCCGTCGGGGACCACCCGGACGGCACTGGGCATCTGGTGCTCACCGTCAGCAAGGAAGGATTCCGCCCGCGCACCGTGGAAGTGCGCACCGCGGGCGGCGAGACGGTCGTCAAACTCACCGCGGCGGTGCGCGCAAGTTCGCTGCGCCTGACGCGCACCGACGGCGGGTCCTTGCCGCCGGCGCGCTTCGTGCTCGACGGCGAGGAGGCGGCCGCCGGCGCGGAGAGCCTCGGCGAACTGTGGCCGGGTTTCTACGAAGTGCTCGTCACGCGCGGCGGCCTGCAACTGACCTACCGCGAAGCCTTCTGGATCGAGGCCGCGACGAGCCTCGACCTCTCTCCCTAGAATAGGAGGATGCTGAGGCTGAAGCTGGGCGAAGACTGGAGCGTCGAGGAATTGCTGGCGCTCGCGCGCGGCGAGCCGGTCAAGTTGGACTTCGGCCGCGCCGCGCAGGCCCGCGTGAAGCGCGCGCGCTCCGCGGTCGAAGCCATCCTGGCCGGCGGCGAAGCCGTCTACGGCGTCAACACGGGCTTCGGCGCGCTCGCGAAGGAGCGCATTGCACCGCAGGATCGCGGCGCCTTGCAGCGCAATCTGCTGCTCTCGCACGCGGTGGGCTGCGGGCCGGATCTGCCGCCGGCCATCGTGCGCGCGGCGCTGGCGCTGCGCATTCATTCCCTGTGCCGCGGCGCCAGCGGCGTGCGGTCCGAGCTGATTCGCCGCCTGATCGCACTCTTTGACAGCGGCTGGCTGCCGCGCGTGCCGGCGCAAGGCAGCGTCGGCGCCTGCGGCGATCTGGCGCCGCTCGCGCATCTGGCCTTGCCGCTGATCGGCGCGGGGGAGATGACTGGGCCCGAAGGTCAGAGACTGCCGGCGGCGCGCGCGCTGAAGAAAATCGGGCTGGAGCCCTTCGCGTTGGAGGCGAAGGAAGGACTCGCGCTGATCAACGGCATGCAGGTCAGCGCGGCCATCGGCCTGGCGGCCTGGGGTCGGCTGCGTTCCTGCAGCGTCACCGCCGACGTGGCCGCGGCGCTGTCGGTGGAAGGCCTGATGGGCAGCCACCGGCCCTACGACGCGCGCGTCATGGCGCTGCGGCCGCATCCGGGCGCCGTGCGCACCGCCGCCAACCTGCGCAAAATGTTGAAAGGTTCCGCGGTGGCGCGCGCGCACCGCGACTGCGGCCGAGTGCAGGACCCTTACTCCTTCCGCTGCGTGCCGCAGGTGCACGGCGCAGCCAAGGACGCGCTGGCGCAATTGGGCGCCGCGCTCCTCTGTGAAGCCAACTCGGCGACGGACAATCCGCTGGTGATCGGCGACGAGGTCGTCTCCGCCGGCAACTTCCACGGCCAGCCGATCGCCCTGCCGCTGGACGCCGCGGCCATCGCCGTCACCGCCTGGGGCAACATCAGCGAACGGCGCCTCAGCACGCTGATCCATCCCGCCATGAACGCGGGCCTGCCGGCCTTTCTCACGCCGAAGCCCGGACTCAACAGCGGCTTCATGATCCCGCAGGTCGTGGCCGCCGCGCTGGCCAGCGAGAACAAGCTGCTGGCTGCGCCCGCGAGCGCCGACACCATCACCACCAGCGCTGA
>CAYVPL010000123.1:0-8333 GCA_964453755.1 uncultured Planctomycetales bacterium | reverse complement strand
TGCGCCCGCCGTGGCGAACCGCCGAGCCGTCCTCCAGGTGATCCTGCGGGACGGATTGATCGCAGAGATTGCAAAAATGGACTTCGGTCATGCGCGGGATCGATCGGCGAGGAAAAACACCAGCGAAGCCGCCACCAGTGCGGCCACCAACAGTGTAGGCCGCGGCCCGCCGCGGTTGCGTGATTCCGCGCCCTCGCGAAGCCACGCCTGCCAGGCGGAGTCCTCAGCCGTCCATTCCAGGTCGGAGGCCGCGGGCAGGCTCCAGGACGCTCCCGTGGAATCCTGCTCAACCTGCGCAGGCAGCCGCGGATCGGCGCCGAGCACCTCCCAGCGCGCCGGCGGTCCGGGATCCAGCAAGCTCAGATCCAGCCGGCGCTCGCCCTGCCGCACCGACGGCGGCGGCGGACCGCCGGTGACCAGCAAGCTGCCCTCCCACCAGCCGCTGGTGGGCTGGCGAATCGCTGCCGCCGCAGCGTTCAACTCCGCGGGCCAACCGGACGCAGCCGGCGCAGCCAGGCCGAGCACGGCTCCGGCGCCTGGGCGGCGCAGAGCCAGCACGGCCCCCCCGGACGCGTCTTCCAACATGGATTCGGCGCCGCGGGCGGCCGTGAGCGGCGCGCGCGGCGCCTCTGCTTCCCAACGGTCGGGCAGGGGCAGGCTGGCTCCGGGCCGGGCGAAAGCGGGCTCCCGCCGCCTGCCCTGCAGATCCTCGATGGCCTGCCGCAGGCGATCGCGGAACCGGCCTTCGGTGAAGGCCTCGCCGAGCTGCGCCAGCGTGGCCTGATTCGGCTCCTCGCCGACCGCCACGGCGAGCAGGCTGCGCGCGCCGAGCACGGTCCGGCGCCACTCCGTCCATCCGGCAGCCGGCTCCTCGGCATGGCCGTCGCTGATCAGGATCAAACTGGCGTCGGTCGGCAGATCGGCGCAGGCCTGTTCCAGGGATTCGGCGAGGCGCGTGCGCCCGAAGGGCAGCAGCGCATCCAGGCGCTGGCGATCCTCGGCCCGGCGCAAGTCGAGCGGCGCCTCGAGATTTTCGGCGAAGGTCCGCAGCGCCAGGCCGTGGGCGCCCGCGAACTCGCTGGCCCAGGCGGCGAGCAAGGCGCGCGCTTCCTCCCAGGCGCCCGCGTCCATGCTGCCGGAGCGGTCGAGCAGAATGGTCAGAGGCGCGCGCAGCGGGCCCGCGGCGAACGGGCGGAATTCTTCCGGCAGGCTCAGCCAGGCGCCGAGATCGGCGCTGGCGAGCAGCAGAGTGCCGCCAGCGCGCACGAATGCCGCATCGTGCTCGCTCCAGCGCGCCGGATCCGCGACGCTCAGCGTGGCCGCGCCGGGCGCCGCGACCGCCACGGCGCGCGCGCTGCTGCGTCCGTCTTCGCGCCAGCGCAAGCGCAGCAGTTGCGGCGGAGCGGCAGGATCAAGCGCGCGCACTTCGAGGCGCACCCAGCCATCGGCTCCGGGAACGGCGCGCAGCAATTCGACCTCGCCCGGCGCGGCCTCGAGGGCGAGTTCGGCCCGATCGAAATGAGCGTCGAGCACGCGGGCCGCGAGCGCCATCCGGCCGTCCGCCGGCCAGGCCGGCGGGGCGCGCAATTCCGCGAGCCGCGGTCCCGGCGCAGGCGCGTGCGCGACGATTTGACAATCGGCGAAGAGCGCGCGCGGCGGCAATGCGTCGCTGCTGCGGCCGTCGGTCCAGACGTGCAGAACGTCGCCGGCGCGCAGTTCGGCGCGGAGGCCGCGCAAGGCGGCGCCCAACGCGCTGGCCTCGGCGCCGGCTTCCGTCGCCGCGCTGCGGGCCAAGCCGCGCGCGAACCAGCGCGTGCGCTCCGGATCCGCCGCGGCCGCGGCCGGCGGCGCGGCGCCGGCCATGCTGGCGCTGGCGTCCAACAGCCACCAGGCGCGTCCGGCTGCCGGACGCTCCGGCAGCAGCCACGCTGCCCCCCACAGCAGGAGCGCCAATGCGCCGAAGAGCGCGCGCGCCTTCACACCGGCAGCGCTTCCAGCAGCGCCGCGGTTTCGATCCAGCCGCCGCCGAGCAGGCGGTCGCCGCGATAGAGCGCCAAACCTTGTCCCGGCGCCACGGCGGTCGCCGGCTCGCGGAAGCGCACGAGCGCGCGACCGTCGGCGGCCACTTCGACTTCCGCCGCGACGCCGCCGGGGCTCGAGCGATATTGCGCAGTCACGCTGGTCCAGCGCGTTCCCGGCGGCGCGGCCTCGGCGAAGGTCTGAAAATTCGTGATGCCGGCTTCGGCGCAGGCGGTGGCTGCGCGCGGCCCGACCAGCACGTCGCCGGTCGCGGCGCTGACGTCCAGGACGTAGAGCGGACTGGCGGCAGCCACGCCCAGGCCGCGGCGCTGGCCGCGCGTGAATCCCATGTGGCCGTCGTGCTCGCCAAGCACGCGGCCGTCCGTGTGCACCAAGCGGCCCGGCCGGCCGAGCGAGCCGCGCGCGCGCAGCATGTCGCGGTAGTCGCCGGTCGGGACGAAGCAGATCTCGACGCTGTCGGGCTTGGCGAAGACCGGCAGTCCCGCCTCCTGGGCGATGCGCCGCGTCTCCGACTTGTGCATGCCGCCGATCGGCAGCAAGGTGCGCTCGAGCACGCGCGGTCCGATCGGGAAGAGCACGTAACTCTGATCCTTCTTCGGATCGGCGCCGCGCCACAACTCGGCGCCGTCGGGGCCGCGGCGGATCTGCGCGTAGTGGCCGGTGGCCAGGTACTCGGCGCCGAGCGCGTCGGCGAAGCGGATCAGCGCGCCGAACTTGATGTCGCGATTGCAGATGGCGCAGGGGTTGGGCGTGCGGCCGAGCGCGTACTCGTCGGCGAAATAATTCATCACGCCGCGAAACTCTTCGGCCATGTCGAGGGCGTGGAAGGGCACGCCCAGGCGATCGGCGACCTTCGCCGCGTCGAGCGCGTCGTCCTCCGAGCAGCAGCCCTGCTTGAGGTCGCAGGAAGCGGGCGGCTTCTCGACGCCGTTGCGCAGAAACACCCCCACCACGTCGTAGCCCTGCTGCTGCAGCAAGAGGGCGGCGACGCTCGAATCCACGCCCCCGGAGAGGGCGGTGAGCACGCGCGGGCGGGGCATGGCGTCGTTACACTAGCCGCCGCATTATCCCTGCCAACGAACCAGCACGCGAGCAAAAGTGAATCCCTTCCTCCTCCTGCAGGAACCGGCCGAGAGCGCCGTCCAGTTCGCTCCGGCTCCGGGCGCCACCGGCGCCGGCACCGCCGCCGACGGCCAGAACCCCGCGTCCGGCGGCGCAGCCCAGCCGGGAGGCAGCCCGTGGACCTTCTGGATCATGATGCTGCTGCTGTTCGGCTTCATGTGGTTCTTCGTGATCCGCCCGGAAAGCAAGCGGCGCAAGGCGCAGCAATCCTTCCACGCCGGTCTGCAGAAAGGCGAGGACGTCGTCACCGCGGGCGGCATGCACGGCACGATCGCCTCGATCGACGCCGACGCCATCACCCTGAAGGTGGGCAACGACGTGCGCCTGAAATTCGACCGTAACGCCATCGCGCGCTACGCGTCGGCTCCTGCGGGAGCTGCAGCGCCGGCGCCGGCCGCGAAATGATGCGCGGGCGTCCGGGCTCCGCCCCGGATGCCCGTGTCGCGCCGCAGCATCGGTCTGACCGCTGAAGACCGCGTCGCCGCCGATCTGGCGCGCCGCGGCTGGATCCTGCTGGCGCGCAATCTGCGCACTCCGTACGCCGAAGTGGATCTGCTGGCCGCCGATCCGCGCGGCGTGATGGTGCTGGTCGAAGTCAAAGCGCGCCATCCGCTGTCCTTCCTGAGCGGCGAGGATCATCTTGGCCCGCGCCAGCGCCGCCGCCTCGAAGGCGCACTGCTGTGGCTGGCCGGGCAGCGCGCGGCCCCGCAGGGCTGGCGCCTGGACCTAGCGATCGTGCAGCAGTCGGGCGGCCAGATCTTCGGCTGGGAGCTGCTCGAAGGCCTGGCAGGTCTGGAGCCCGCGTAGGGCCGCCGCCGCGATCTCGCGGGGCAGCGGCGCGAGGCGGCGCGACTCCAGGTAACCGCGCGCCAAGTCGGCGACGACGCCGGGTTCCAATTCGTCCCACGCGTGCAGCGGCGGCAAGCCTTGCGCCGCCGCGCGGTCCACGAGCGCCTGCAGCAGCAGGCGATAGGGCGCGTAGTAGGGATCGCGGGGCGTGTGCGCGCGGTCCAGGATTTCGGCCAGGGTCCACTCCCATTCGACGCCGCTGGCGAGCGCGCGCAGTTGCGCGCGCTCTTCCAAAAAGAGCACGGGATCGTCGAAGCGCATCCAGGAGCGCAGCACCGCCGGCGCCATGGTCAGAATCGGCACGCCCGTGCGCGCCCAAGGCAGCGTTTCCGGCAAGTGCGAGCACTCGTGCAGCACGAGTTGGACGAATTCGAGATCCTGCGCGGTGGCGCCGCCCGCCGCGAGGCGCCGCGCGCGCAGGCGCTGCGCCAGATCCCAGGGCTCCAGCGGACCGTCCGCCGGACGCGGCAGCGCGGCCGGAGCGCGGCGGGCGCCGGGTTGGAAGCGCGCCAATTCGCGCGTGCGCGCCTGGGCCGCCGCGCGCACCAGATCGGCGCGCACGAAGAAGCCGTGGAACGGCGCACCTCCGGGAATCGTGCGGCTCTCGGGCTCGAGGCCGCGCTGCGCCACGATCATTTCGACCGCGGGCAGGCCGTCGGTCAGCGGCAACAGAATGCGGCGCGCATCTTGCAGCAGCAGCCAATCCACTCCGCGCCCCGGCGCGCGGCCGATGAGCAGGAAGCGCCCGTGCTCCATCCAGGCGGCCGCGACGCCGCCGCGGAAGGATTCGGGCTGCACCAACTCGGCGAGGCCGGCCACGCCGTAGCGCGCCTGCTCGCGCCAACCGCTGGGCACGCCCGCGATTTGCGCCCAGGCGTCCAGGCGCAGAAGGGTGAAATCGAGGCTGGCGCCGTGCATCCACGGTTCCTCCGCCACCAAGCGCTCGAGCACGCGATCCATGGCTGCGCCGGGATCGCGCGCGGCGGGCGCGGAGCGCAGCGCGAGTTCGGCGGCGGCGCGCGCGACGCGGCGCTCGCTGCCCAACTGCTCGCCCAGCCGCAGACATTCGATCAGGGCCTCGCGGTGGCCGTGAATGAAGGCGTCGCGCTCGAGCAGGCGCCAAGCGTTGAAGAGCCGGCCGGTCTCGCCGTCCTGCCGCGCCTCCAGCAGGCGCCGGAAGGAGGCGGTGGCGGCATGCGTCGGCGTGGCATCGAGCCACTCGGCGGCTTCGTCCCAGCGCTGAAACTCCTGCAGTGTGGCCGCCACCCCGAGTCCCAACCAGGGATGGTCCGGCGCGCGCTCGGCTGCGTTCTGCAGCTCGACGAGCCGCTGCTCCGGATCGCTGATGAGGCGGGCGCGCAGATACAGCAGGTCGGGATCCTCTCCCGTCACGGCGACGGATTCCTCCAACTCGGCGGCGAGCAACGCGCGTTCGCCGCGGCTCAGCAGAAGATCCTGGCGCAACCGCTCCGCCGCCACGCTGCCCTGTACGCTCCAGCCCGATTCGTCGAGCCAGGCGAGCGCCTCGTCCTCGCGGCCCTGCCAGAGCAATTCGCGCGCGGGTCCCAGGTCGAGCGCGGGCTCGGGCATGCCCGTCGGCAATTCCGTAGGCGCCGCGCAAGCGCCCCACAGCAGGAGGAGGAGGAGGTGAGTTCTCACGACAACAGGAATGCGCGCCGGAGATCCGGGCCGAGATCGCGGCGCTCTTCGTGGCGCAGTGGCAGGCCGAGCCTGGGCTCAGCGACGCCGCGGCCGGCGCAGGCGCCGCGCGCGCCGCCGAGCAGCAGAGGCGCTTCATACCGTACGACGGCATCGGCAAGTTGCTGGTCCAAGAATGCGCCATGCAGCGTGGGACCGCCTTCGACCAGCAGGTGCCGAAGCCCGCGGCGGCGCAGATCCTGCAGCAGCGGCTCCAGGCGCAGCCGGCCGTCGGCGGCGCGCGGCAGGCGCAGGCACTCGTCCTCGGGGGGAGCGGCGCGCGGCGCGGAACCCTGCGCGTCGGTCACCCACAGGCGCGGGCCGGCACCCGTGAGGACGCGGGCCGTGGCCGGCAAGTCGGCCGGCGCGTCGAGCAGGATGCGGAGCGGTTGGCGCGCGGAGGCTTCCCCGCCGGGGCGCGCCGTCAGCTGCGCGTCGTCCTGCAGGAGGGTGCCCGATCCGCAGAGGATCGCCTCGGTCAAGGCGCGCAACTGGTGGACCTCTTCGCGCGCAGCCGGCCCGGTGATCCACTGGCTGAGGCCGGTGGCAGCCGCGACCTTGCCGTCCAGACTGGCGGCCCACTTGAGCAGCACGAAGGGGCGATCCGCGGCGGCCAGGCCGCGGAGGAAGGCGGCGAGCAAGTCATCCTGCGCCAGATCGAGCACGCGCACCTCGACACCGGCCGCTGCGAAAGAGCGCAGCGCGGCGCCCTGATGGCGCGGATCCGGATCCGTCGCGCCGGCGACGAGGCGGCGGATGCCGGCGGCGCGCAGCAGGTCGGCGCAGGCGGGCCGCCGTTTCCCCCCCCCGCGGGCGCTGCAGGGTTCGAGCGTCACGATCATCTCGTCCACGACGCCGGGCCGGGGCGCGTCGTGCTCCTCGTCCCAGGCGCCGGCGTCGCGCAAGGCGGCCTCTTCGGCGTGCGCGCCGCCCAGGCGCGCATGATGGCCGTAGCCGACGACCTGGCCGCCCGACAAAGCGAGGGCTCCGACCCGTGGATTGGGCGCGGTGAACAGCCACTCGGCGCGCGCCGCTTCCCGGGCGGCCCGGGCCATCAGGTGGAGATCGCGCTCCTTCACACGGGGAAGGCGGCCGGCGCCGCCGCGGCGGCGAGCGGCAAGGCGGGGAAGGCCGGCGCAGCGGACGCAGCCACGGCGGCGCGCGGCCGGGGGTCCGCGATGGGTGTCGCCGCGTCGACTTCTTCGGCGAGGAGTTCGCGGCCGTTCCAACTCGTCAGATTGACCGTGCGGAGGAGGCCGGGGCGGAAACCGGCGCGGTGCGGCAGCAGGGCGCCGTGGCCGGTGGCGGTGCGGCCGAACCACAGCTCGGGATGGTGTTCGGAGAACTGTTCGAGCAGGATGCTGCTGCGGCCGCCGACGAGGCGCGGCGTGCGGCCGCGGGCGATCTCGCGCTGCAGTTCGAGCAGACGATGATTGCGGCGGGCTTTGACTTTCGGCGGCACGTCGTCGGGCAGGCTGCCGAAGGCTGCGGTGCCGGGACGCGGCGAATATTGGAAGACGAAGGACTGGAGGAAGCCGTGCTCGCGCATGCCGGCTTCGGTCGCGGCGAAATCCTCGTCGGTTTCGCCCGGAAAGCCGACGATCCAGTCGGAGACCAATTCCAGGTCCGGCATCTCCCAGCGCAGCATGCCGATGCGCCGGCGGTACATCTCGGCGTTGTAGCCCCGCTTCATCGCGCGCAGGATGCGGTCGCTGCCGGATTGCATCGGAATCGGCAGCAGGCGCAGGAATTTCGGCGAAGCGGCCAGCGCGGCGGCCAGGTCCTGGGTGACGTAGCTCGGGTGCAGGGTGATGAGCCGGATCCGCTCGAGACCCTCCACTTCGGTGACCGCCTCGATCAGGCGCGCCAGGCTGGCGCGCTCGCCGGCGGGCAAGTCGCGGCCGTAGGCGTCCACGGTCTGGCCCAGCAGCTGCACTTCGGTGACGCCATCCTCGACCAGGCGCCGCACTTCGTCCACGATCTGGCTCAGCGGGCGCGACTCGGCGCGGCCGCGCACGCGCGGCACGACGCAATAAGTGCAATTGAGATCGCAGCCGCGCATCACCGCGACGTGGGCGCTGTGGTTCTGCTCGCGGCCGCGCAGGTCCCGCACCTCCTCGTCCACGCGATCTTCGGCCGCGCCCAAGGCCAGGACGCGCTCCTCGCCGCCGAGCACGCGCTCGACGAAATCGGGTAGGCGCGGGAAGTGGCGCGAGCCGCAGACGATGTCCACGTGCGGCTCCCGCTCGAAGAGTTCGGTGCCGGCCCGGTCGGCCATGCAGCCGATCACCCCCACCACCACGCCCGGCTCGGAGCGCTTGCGCCGCTTGAGGTCGCCGAGCAGGCCGTGCACGCGCTCTTCGGCGTTCTCGCGCACGCTGCAGGTGTGGAAGAGCACCGCCTGCGCGGCGTCCGGATGCTCGGCCTCGGTCCAACCGCGGCGCAGGAAGGCGGCGCGGATGAGCTCGCCGTCGTAGAAATTCATCTGACATCCGTAGACGCGCAGATGGAAACTGCGCGCGGCGGCGACCGGAATCATGGCGAGCGCCGCCCCCTGAGCCGTCAGTCGTTGCTGACGGTTTCGAGTTCCGGAATGCCGCAGCCCGGGCCGGCGCGGAACACGA
>CAYVPL010000122.1:0-8386 GCA_964453755.1 uncultured Planctomycetales bacterium | reverse complement strand
GACGCATCGTCGCCGACGGGCCGCTGGCCGTAGTGGGGCGCGGACCGGCCGGCGGCGCGATCCGCCTGCGCGTGGCGGTGCGCGGCAGCGAGGCCGATCTGCGCGGCCTGCTCGCGGCGGCCGGACCGCGCTGGATCGAGCGCGCAGCGCCGACCTTGGGCGGCGCCGGCGCATCGGCGGCCTTCGCCGAGGCTCTGAACGAGGAGCAGGTCGCCCGTCTGGCGCGCGAAGCGGCCGCGCTCAACTTGCCGCTCCTGGAGGTGACCCCCGATGCCGCTTCGCTCGAAGCGCTGTTCCGCCAACTGCTGCGCCACGAGGGCGCCGCCGCATGAGCAGCCTGGTCATCGCCCGGCGCGAGATCGCCGCCGCCTTCGAGACTCCGACCGGCTGGGTGGTGCTGGCGCTGTTTCCGGCCATCAGCGCCGCCTTCTTCTTCGTGCTTGGACCCTTCTTCGCCATCGGCGAAGCCAGCTTGCGCGGATTCTTCGGCAACATGCCCTGGCTGCTGGCCATCGTCGCGCCTGCTTTGACAATGCGCTCCTGGGCCGAGGAGCGGCGCGCCGGCACCGACGAACTGCTGCTCACCTGGCCCTTTCGCGTGCGTGAACTGGTGTGGGGGAAATTCCTCGGCGCGTGGGCGGTGCTGGCTCTGGCGCTCGCCGCCACCGCCGGGGTGCCTCTGACCGTGGCGCTGCTGGGCGATCTGGATGCCGGTCCGGTGGCCGGCGGATATCTCGGCACTCTGCTCAGCGGGGGCGCGAGTCTGGCCGTCGGCCTGTTCTTCAGCGCCTGCACGCGCAGCCAGGTGGTGGCGTGGCTGATCTCAGTCTGTCTGCTGCTGCTGCTGAATCTGATCGGCGCGGCCGCCACCGCCGCAGCCATGCCGCCCGCGCTCGGACGCCTGCTGCTGGCCGTGGACCTGCAGACGCACTTCCACGCCATCGCCCGCGGCGTGGCCGATTTGCGCAGCATGCTGCATTACGCAGGGGTAGCGCTCCTCGCGCTCTGCGCCTGCGGCCTGCTGGTTGAGCGCCGGAGGTTCGCGTGAACCTGCGCGCGCGCGCCACTCGCGAGGCCTGGATCACGGGCCTGCTGCTGCTGCTGCTCGTGAGCGGCGCGCCGGCCCTGGCGCGCGGCGCGCGCGCGCGCCTCGATCTGACGGAAGAAGGCCTCTACACGCTGGATCCGGCCACCCGGGGCCTGCTGCGGCGCCTCGAGGACCGCCTGCAGGTGAAGCTCTACTTCAACCGCAATCTGGAAGGCGCCGAAGCCCTGCTGCCGCAGCGCCTGCGCATCGAAGATTTTCTGCACGAGGTCGCGGTGGCGGGCGGCGAGCGCGTGCAGGTCGAGACGGTGGATCCCACGACCGATCTGGTGGCGCAGCGCGACGCCGAGCACGTCGGCATTCAGCCGCTGCAGATCCCGACCGGCGACGTCGGCGAGGCCGGCGTGGTGCTCGCCTACCAGGGCCTGGAACTGCGCTATCAGGACCGCAGCGAAATCATTCCCTTCACGGTTCCGGCCGAACTCGAATTCGCCTTCACTTCGCGCCTGTCCTCGCTGCTGCGTCCGCGCCGGCCGGAGATCGCCTTCTTTTCGCGCGAACCCATGCTGGGGCCCCCGATTCCCGGGATGCCGCGGCAGATTCCGCCCGGCCGCATCTTTCACGAATTGCGCGGCAGTTGGACTTCGCGCGCCACCGTGCGCGACGTGGAATTGACCGATCCCGCCTGGCGCACCGAGGACACGGCGGCGCTCGTCGTGGCGCGGCCCTCCCAGATGAGCGCCGCCGAGGTGCAAGCCCTCGACCGTTATCTGGCGGAAGGCGGGCGGGTGTTGCTGCTGGCCGACACCGAGAACGTGGATCTCAACGAATTCGCGCCGGAGCCCCTCGTCACCGGCCTCGATCCTTGGCTGGCCGGGCTTGGCGTGCGCATCGGCGCCGGCCTCGTGTGGGACGAATCCTGCCTGCCGATCCAGGTCGGATTCAACGTGGTGGAAACGCAGTCGGGCCGCGAGCAGGTGCCGGTGCAGGCGCCTTACGGCTTCTTTCCGCGCGTCGCCGGCGCCGGCCTCGCGCGCGAGCACGTCGTGACCGCGAGCCTCGGCGAGGTCTACGGCCTGTGGATGCACCCGGTGGAAGTGCTGACGCTGCCGGCCGGCCTCAGCGCCGAAATCCTGCTGCAGTCCTCCGAATTGTCCTGGACGTTGCCGTCGGACACGCCCATCGTGCGCGACCAGGAAGTGTTGAAGGGCGTGGCGCAGTTTGCCCGCAACCTTGGTCCGGGCCGGCCTGTCCCGCTCGCCGCTGCCGTGCAGGGCGCCTTTCCGCCGCAGTTCGAGCACGCCGACCTCGCGGCCGCACCGGGCCTGCTGGTCGTGATCGGCGACTCCGATCTCTTTCACAATGGCGTGCTGAGCATCGAGCAGTTGGGCGCCGCCAACACGGCTTTCGCCGCCAACCTCGGCGACTGGCTAGCGGGCGACGAATCGCTCATCGGCCTGCGCACGCGCGGGCGCGCGGACCGCACCGTGCTGAATTTCCGCGATTCCTACATCGCCGCGCAGGGCGGCTGGGCGACGACCGACGAGGAGAACCGCGTGCTCGCGCGCGAAGCGCAGTCGCACGCGCGCAGCCGGCAGCGCTGGATCGCCTGGAGCAACGTGCTCGGGCCGGCGCTGCTCGTCGGCTGCGCCGCCGCCGCCGCGCGCTGGCGCCGCCGCGCGCGCGCCGCGGCCGCTGTCGCGGGAGGGCCTTCGTGAGCCGGCGTAACCAACTGCTGGCCTTGGCCGCGGCGGCGGTCTGGGGATGTTTCCTGCTGCTCGAGCGCCCCTGGCAGGGCGACGCGCACGAGCGCACGGCCGCGGCCGTCCGCCCGCTGTTCCCGGACTTCGCGCGGCAGCGCGAGTCGGTTCGGCGCATGGACATCCGCGGCGCCGACGGCGGCGTCACCTTGGAATGGCGCGAGGACCGGTGGTGGGTGCGCGAGAAGGAGCATCCCGCGGACCCGCGCCGCCTGTTGCAGATCCTGGACATGCTCGGCGCGCTCGACACGCGCGATCCCGTCGCGCTGGCGCCGGCCAGCCACGGCACCTACGGCGTGGCCGCCGGCCAAGGCACGCGCATCACGCTCGCGGACGGCGCCGGCGCCGTGGTCGCCGACTGGATCGTCGGCCAGATGCGCGGGCAGGACGTGACGACCGGCGCGCGGCCGGTGCTGGAGTTCTACATGCGGCGCGCCGACCGCCCCGAGGTGTATCTCACGGGTGACGCGATTTCCCCGCCCACCGACGCCGCCACCTGGTGCGACACGCGCTTCCTGGCCACGGCCGAGGAGTCCGACGTCGAATGGATCCGCCGCGAGGACTTCGAGAGCGGCGAGAGCTGGCGCATCGAGCGCGTGCCCGAGGCCGAGCGGGGAACTGACGGCGCGGCGTGGCGCCTGGTAGAGCCGCCGCCCGCGCGCCCGGCCCTCGACTTCGCGGGCGATTCGCTCGTGCATACGCTGCTCGGCCTCAGCGCGGCCGACGTGCTCGGCCGCGCCGATCCGGCCGCCGACGCCGCGCGCTACGGCTTCCCGCTCGACCGTTTCCACGTCAGCATCAACGGCGAGATCCTGCGCATCGAACTGGGACGCCCCGCCGGGTCCGGCCTGCGCAGCATGCGGGTCGAAGGCTTGCCCTACGTCTACGCGCTCGGCGATTTCGAAGTCAGCCAGCTGCGGCAGAGCGCGGCGCAGATGCTGAGCGACGAAGGCGAGGACTGACCTCCGATGTTCCGGCAGTTCTTCTTCCTGACCGGACTCGGCGCCGTCGCGTTTTTTTTCGCCGGCGTGGTTTTGCTCGGCATGTCCTTGTTCGCGGAGACGGAGCCGGGCCGGCGCCGCCTGACGCGCGCGCAGAGCGTCGCCTTGTTGCTGCTGCTCGCGTTGACCGCGTGGACGGCGCTGCGTCTGCAGGAGAACCTGATCTTCCGCTTCGGCTCCGAGCCGAACACCACGGCCAGCGCTCTGCTCGAAGCCGAGCGGGAAACCATGACGGGCATGCTGTTGGGCCTGTCGCTGGTGGTCAACGCCCTGCTCGCCGCCTTCGCCTGGGTGCGCATCGCGCGGCCGGGCAACGCGCTGCGCGCTCTGGTCTGGGCCTTTCCCGGACTGCAGTTGGTGCTCGGCTGCAAGAACGTGCTGGAGGCGCTGCAGGCTCCGGGCATGCCCGACCTCGGACTCGTCCAGTCCGGCGCCTTCGGCAAGATCTGGTTCGCTGCCGCCGTCGCTGGCGGCGTCGCGCTCCTGTCCTGGCCGGCAAGCTGGCTGCTGCGGCGCTTCGCGCTGCGTTCCGGCAATGACGCACCATGATGCCACGCTCCCTCTCTCGGATTCTTGCCGCGCTCCTGCTTGCATCCGCGTGGTCCTGCGCGCAATCGCCCGCGGCGGTCGCTGCGCCGCCTGATCCCGCGGAGCAGGAAGTGCTCCTGCCCGGCGCCGCGCCGGGTTGGCAGGCCTCGCTCGCCCTCGACCTGGGCTCGACCGGCATCTGGATGGTCAAGGCGCTGGACGTCTTTCCGCAGTACGGCCCGCCGGAAGTGGTGGCGCTCGACGACGCGGGAACATGCTGGATCCTCGTCTCCTACAGCGGCAAGTGGACGAAATTTCCCGTGCTGCACGACGGCTCCTGGCTGGGCGGACTGGCGCACGGCGACGTGGATCCGCGCTTTGCGGGCGCCGAAATCTACGTCGGCAGCGAGCGCGGCAATCTCTATCAAGTGCGCGCCCATCCCAACGGCGTGGTGGACGGACGCCTCATCGGCTCGGTGCCGGGACGCGAGATTCACACTCTGGTCGCCGCAACGACCGAGGCGGGCTTTCCGGAGCGCGGACTGCTGGTCTTCACGAATCCGGGCGGCCTCTATCGGCTGACGCCGACCGGCGCGCACGGCGAGTTCGAGATGCAGGATCTGGGCGATCTGCCGGGCCGCGTGCGCGACGCGGTGGTGCTGCCGCGAGGCGCTGGCGACTCCGCGGCGCCGGTCATCGCCACCGTCGGCCGCGAAGGCGCGCTGCGCCTCCTGAGCATGCAGGGCGGCCAGCCCGCATGGGAGACGGTCTTCGAGTTGCCGAACGGACTGGGGCGGGTCGCCGTCGGCGCGCCTGGCCACGGCGAAGATTTCGTGCTGTACAGCGCGAGCGACGACGGCTTGGTTTTCCGCCACGCGCGGCGCGCCGGCGGCTGGCTACACGAAACGATCCACCGCGGCGGCCAAGGCTTGCGCGGCATCGTCAGCGGCCGCTTCGACGCGGATCCCGCCGTCGAAACGGTGGCCTGCTTTGGCTACGACGCGCAGGTGGTTTTGCTCTCACGATCGCGCGGCGGCGTCTGGGCGGCGCAAACCGTCTTCACCGAGCGCGACCGCGGCCATTGGTTGGAGGCCGCCGAACTCGACGGCCGCAACGCCACGCAGGAGCTGCTGCTCTGCGGCTACGGCGCGCGCGTCGTGATGCTGGCGCGGACGCCCTGAGGAGGGCGGCGGGGGGGGCGCGATTTGCCCCATACAATGGCGGGACGCCGCGCACGGCGCTCCGCCCCTCATGATCCCCTCAGCCCTCCGCGCCCGGTGCGCGCCGCTTCTCGGCCTGGTCGCCTTTGCCGGTCCGCTCGTCGGCCAGCAAAACAACGGCGCGCATCCGATCCAATTCGTCAACGTCGCGCCGCAGTTGGGCGCGGACGTGGTCGGCTTCGGGCGCGGCAGCGCGATCACGGATCTGGATCAGGACGGCCTGTTGGACCTGATCGCCACCAGCGCCGGCAACGGCACCTTTTACCTGCGGCAGCAGCCGAACGGCACGTTCGTCGAGATGACGCAGGCCTGGAGCATCCCGCAGGACGCCAAGCAGACCTGGGGCACCGTCGCCGCCGACTTTGACAATGACGGGGATCCGGATCTCTACTTCCCATGCGGCGGCTTCTACGTCGCCGAGACCAACCGCTTCCTGCGCAACGACCTGTCCACGTTGGGCACGTTCACCCTGCTCGGTCCCGCCGAGGCCGGCGACGCCGTGACCGCCGCCGATCCGAATTTCGGCGCCTGCGCCCTGGATTACGACCGCGACGGCGACCTCGACCTCTTCACTTCCTCCACCGAGATCTTTGGCAGCGGCGTGGCGGAGCGCTGCAGGCTGTTCCGCAACGACGGCGGACTGCGCTTCACCGACGTGAGCCTCCAGGCCGGGATCAACCATCCCGGCAACTACAAGCACTGCGGCGCGGGAGACTATGACAACGACGGCTGGCCGGACCTCGGCGTCGGCAGCATGACCGGCAACAATCTGCTGTATCGCAACCGCGGCGACGGCACCTTCGAGGAGCGGGCGCTGGCGGCCGGCGTGGCCAGCCCGCGCAAGAACTTCGGCTTCGTCTTTTCGGACCTGGACAACGACGGCTGGCTGGACGTGGTGCTGCCCAAATACCTGCACGGCCACGCCGCCCAGATGGACACGACCCACCTGCTGCTCAACAACCGCGACGGCACCTTCCGCGACGTCAGCGCCGGCAGCGGCATCCGCGGTCAGGAGGACATGGGTCACAACGTCGCCGACGTCAACGCCGACGGCTTCCCCGACTACTACGTCGGCGCCGGGCATCCGATGAGCCAGTCGCTCGACGTGCTGTATCTCCTGCGCCCCGACTTCCTCGGCGGGATGCGCGCGCTCGACGTTTCCGTGTACAGCGGCATTCGCGGCGCCGGCCCCGGGCGCAATCACGGCACGCCGGTGGGGGACGTGAACCGCGACGGCTATCTGGACATCTGGGCCGTCAACGGCGGCCCCGCCAACCAGGCAGGCACGATCCAGGAGGCCTATCTCTGGTACAGCCTCGGCAACGTCAACGTCAGTTTCCAGGCCCGGCTGATCGGCCGCTGGTCGAATCGCGACGCGGTTGGCGCCCGTCTCACGGCGCTCACCGCCGACGGCCGCGAAATCCACCGCGCCGTGTCCGCCGGCAAGGGCTTCACCAACACCGACTCGTACACGACGCACTTCGGCCTCGGCGAAACGACGGGCGTGCAGCATCTGCGCATCGATTGGCCGAGCGGGGTGCAGCAGTTCCTGCTCGCGCCGCCGCTGGGCTCCATTCTCGAGATCTGCGAATCCGGCCTGCGGGCTGTCGGCGCGGCGCGCATCGGCGCCCCGGCCGTCGTCCAGTACGCCGGGACGCCCGGCTGGCGCGTGGACGTCTTCTTCGGCCGCGCGCCGGCCGAGACGCTGCGCCCGGACCTGGGCGGCTATCTGCGCATCCAGCCGCCATTCAACTTCCTGCCGACGGCAACGATTCCCGCCAGCGGCGCCGGCGCAGTCGCGATTGACATTCCCAATGATCCCCAGTTGATCGGGCGCACGCTCTACGTCCAGGCGGGCATGCACGATCCCGCGCTGCCGGCGGCGAGGAAGCTCCTGACGAACCGCCTCGATCTCGTGATCCAGTAGCGGATGCTGGCCCCGACGGCTGCGCCTCGGACCTGAAAGAAAGGCGTAACCACGCCCGCAGACGGGCGTGGAAGAGGAAGCCGGGGCGCGAAGCGCGCCCAGCGCACCTCATGAGCGCATTCCAGCCCTCCTTCTGCCCGCATCCTTCCTGCACTCGCCACGCGCTCGCGCCCGACTATTGCTGCCAGCGCAAAGGCTACTTCCTCCGGCGCGCGGACGGCCGCCGCATCCAGCGCTTCCGCTGCCTCGCGTGCGGCCGCGGCTTCTCGGCCCAGAGCTTCCGCCTGGATTACCGGCAGCGCAAGCCGCAGATCAACGTCGCGGTTCTGCGCTTTCTCGTCTCCAAGGTCACGCATCGCCAGACCGCGCGCATGCTAGATATCGACCGCAAAACGGTGCATCGCCGGCTCCGGCTGTGGGGTCCCGCCCTGCGGGCGCTGCATGAAGGATTTCTCGCGCGCGCCGTGCGGAACGGCGGCCTCTTCGGCAGCTTTAGCCTCGACGAGCTGGAAACCTATGAGCACAACCGGCGCCTCAAGCCTTTGACAATGCCAGTGCTCATCCATCGCGCCACGCGCTTCGTGGTGGACTTGGACGTGGGCCGATTGCCGGCCCGCGGCGGCCTCCAAGGGCGGGATCGGGAGCGGAAGCAGGCGCAGGGTTCGCGCCACAGCGAGTCCAATCGGGTGGTGCGCGGCTGCCTCGAGACCCTGCTGCGCGTGCACGACCCGTCCGAGCTGCTGCAGATTGTGGTGGACCAGAAGCGCAGCTACAGGCCGATGATCAAACTCCTCTTCGGAAACCGCATCGCGGCCTTGGTGACCGAGTCTTCCAAGCGGGCGCGCAACGTCAGCAATCCGCTCTTCCAGATCAATCACACGCTCGCCACCATGCGCGACCACGTC
>CAYVPL010000121.1:0-8391 GCA_964453755.1 uncultured Planctomycetales bacterium | reverse complement strand
TCGGCTCGAGCGGGCATTGCAGAGCGCGCCTCTTCGCGGCCTTTCAGCCACGCCGGCGCTCGAATTGCGCGCGAATGCCGCCCGCGCGAGCCGAGCCCGGCCCGGACGGCGCACACGACACCCGACAGAAGACCCGCTACTTAGCCGGAGCGTACTTCGACTTCGAAGCCGGACCCGCATCCACCACAACCGGCTCCACCACAGTCCGCTCGACGAGCTCGAGATAAGCCCGCTCGGCCTTATCGCCGAGCCGAGGCGTCGCCAACTTGAGGATGCGCGTGTAACCGCCCCGGCGCTCGCGGAAGCGCGGGCCGATCACGTCGAAGAGCTTCATCGTGGCCTCGCGGTCGTTGCCGAGCAGGGCCAGCGCGCGCCGGTAATTGTGAAGGTTCTTCTCCTTCGCCAGCGTGATGAGGCGCTCGGCGAAGGGCCGATGGGCCTTGGCCTTGACGAGGGTGGTCTCGATGCGCTCGTGCTCGATCAGAGCAGCCACGAGGTTGCGGGCCATCGCCCGGCGGTGGCCGGCGGGACGGGAAAGCTTACGGGTCTTGTCGCGATGCCGCATGAGGGTATCTCACTTACCGGAGCCGAGGACTTCCTCGCGATTCATGCCGACCGAAAGGTTCAGTTCGGCGAGCTTCTTCTCGATCTCGGTGAGCACGGTCTGGCCGAGGTTCTTGATGCCGAGCAGTTCTTCCGGCGAACGGAAGACCAGCTCGCCGAGCGTGGTGATCTGCGCGATCTCCAGGCAGTTCCGGGCGCGCGTCGAGAGATCGAGGCGCTCGACCGGCTCGGCCAGCAGCTGATGCACGCGGTCGCGCTTGCGCTCGGCCGCGGCGTCGATCGGCTTGATGTCGTCCGCCACCGGCACGCCCAGGGACACTTCGCTGAATTGCACGAAGGGATTGAGGTGCTTGCGGTAGATCTTGGCGGCTTCGACCAGCGCCATCTCCGGGCGAACGGTGCCGTCGGTCCAGACTTCGAGGACCAGGCGGTCGTAGTTCGTGAACTTGCCGACGCGCGTGGCTTCGACGCTGTAGCGCACCCGGATCACCGGGCTGTATGCGGCGTCGAGCGGAATGAGGCCGATTTGATCCATCAGCTCGCCGGTGTCTTCGGCGGCGGTGTAGCCGCGGCCGCGACGCACGGTGAGTTTGGCGCTGAACTTCGCGGTCGGCGAAGTCAGAGTGCAGATCGGGAGATCTTTGTCCACGATCTCGACCCCGGCCGGGCACTGCAGGTCGGCGGCGGTCACCGGGCCTTCGCCCTTCTTGTCGATGGTGAGCGTGGCCGGCATCGCGGCGGTGGCCGCGTGCACGCGCAGGCGCTTGCAGGCGATGACGATGTCCGTCACGTCCTCCAGCACGCCGGGCACCGATTTGAACTCGTGCTCGACGCCGTCGATCTCGACCGCGGTCACCGCCGTGCCCTCGATGGAGCCGAGCAGGACGCGGCGCAAGCCGTTGCCGATCGTGTGGCCGAAGCCGCGCTCGAAGGGCTCGATCACGAACTTGCCGAATCGATCCGTCGCGGAGTCCTTTTGATGGACCACCGCGGAGGGGAGTTCGAAGTCACGCCAGCGGATGCGCATGGTTAGTTCGGGCGGGTTGGGGAAACGGGATGCGGAACGGAAGCGGAAGAGCGGCCGGCGCTTAGACGCGGCGGCGTTTGGGCGGACGGCAGCCGTTGTGCGGCAGCGGCGTCACGTCCTGGATGGACAGAATGCGCAGCCCGGCCTGGTGCAGGCCGCGGACGGCGGATTCGCGGCCGGAGCCCGGGCCCTTGACCCGGACTTCGACGTCGCGGAGACCCATCTTGGAGGCGGTCTCGGCCGCGCGGATCGCGGCTTGCTGCGCAGCGAAGGGCGTGGACTTGCGCGAGCCTTTGTAGCCGATGGTGCCCGGCGAGGACCACACGATGACGTTGCCCTTGGAATCGGCCAGGGTCACGAGCGTGTTGTTGAAGCTGGAGCGCACGTGCGCGACGCCGCGCGCGCCGACCTTCTTGGTCTTGACGCGCTTGCCTGCGGCAGCGCCCGAAGTGTTCGTGTTTTCGTTGGCCATGTTTCGGTCCTACTTCATCGCCTTGACGGACTTCTTGTTGGCGACCGTCTTCTTCGGGCCCTTGCGGGTGCGCGCGTTGGTGCGCGTGCGCTGGCCGCGCACCGGCAGGCCGCGGCGGTGACGCAGGCCGCGATAGCAGCCGATGTCGCGCAGGCGGTTGATGGTCTGCGCGTTCTGGCGGCGCAGCGTGCCTTCGACCTGGAACTGCTTCTCGATGTGCGAGCTGAGCGCGCCGAGCTCCTCGTCGGACAACTCGCGGGCGCGGCGGTCCGGATTGAGGTTCAGGTCGCGGCAGATCTTCTCCGCGGACACCTTGCCGATGCCGAAGATGTACGTCAGCGCAATCACGGTGCGCTTGTCGGCCGGAATGTCAACGCCGATGAGACGGGGCATGTTGGGTCGGGTGGTTCGTGGACGAGGAGAGGATCAGCCCTGGCGCTGCTTGTGCCGGGGATCGCGCTTGCAGACCACGCGGACGACGCCGCGGCGGCGCACCACTTTGCAGTGGTTGCACATGGGTTTGACGGAGGCGCGGACTTTCATGGACGTTAGCGACGCGTGGGCGGTCTGCGGCGTTGAGGCCGCGGGGCGGTGGCTCCCGCCGTTCCCGGCGCCGGACGGGGCCGGCGCTCGCCGCGGAAGACGATGCGGCAGCGGGTCAGGTCGTAGGGAGACATTTCGACGGTGACGGTGTCCCCCGGCGTGATGCGGATGTAGTGCATCCTCATCTTGCCGGAGATGTGAGCGAGAATTTGCTGCCCGTTCTGGAGCTCGACCTGGAAGGTGGCGTTCGGGAGAGTCTCCCGGACGACCGCGATCACAGTGATGGGCTCTTCTTTGGGCATTTCAAGAAACGGATGAGGGATCCGCCTGGAGTTCCCGCACGTTGCGGACCAAATCCTTCTGGATCTCCTCGATTGCGCGATCCGCCGGGATCTCGCGCAAGACGCCGCGGGCGCGGTAGTGCGCGACGAGCGGCTCGGTGGTTTCGCGGTAGACGGCGAGCCGCCGCGCGATGACTTCCCGGGTGTCGTCGGCGCGCCCGCGGCCGAGCAGGCGCTCCGTGAGCACCCGATCCGGCGCGGTGAAGTATAGGGCCAAACCGACACGGGCGCCACCAGAGCGCGTCTCAAGGGCCTGGGCCTGCGGCAGCGTGCGCGGAAAGCCGTCCAGCAGCAGAATCGCGCCCGGCGCCATGCGGGCGACGCGGTCGGCGACGATGGCGACCATCAGATCGTCGGAGACGAGGTCCCCGCGCTTCATCACCGCATCGGCCTGGCGGCCGAGCTCGGTGCCGCGGCTGACTTCATCGCGCAGCAGATCCCCGGTTGACAGGTGCGTCCAGCCGTTGCGCTCCGCAGCCAGTTTGGCCTGCGTGCCTTTGCCGACGCCCGGCGCTCCGAGGAGGATGGCGATCATGCGGTCTAACGCGAGCGCGTCCAGCCGGCGCCGCCGCCTTTCATGAAGCCGTCGTAGTTGCGCATCATCAGCTGCGCGTTCAGGCGATCCACCATGTCGAGCGCCACGCCCACCACGATCAGGATCGAGGTGCCGCCGAGGAAGTAGGCCACCATCGGGTCCACGCGCATCTGGCCGACGAGGATCGTCGGCAGGATGGCGATGACCGCCAGGAAGATGGCGCCGGCGAAGGTGATGCGATCGAGCACGAAGGACAGGTAGTCCGCCGTGGCCTTGCCCGGGCGAATGCCGGGGATGAAGGAGCCGTGCTCCTTCAGGTTGTTGGCGATCTCTTCCGGCTGGAACATCAACCGCGTCCACATGAACGCGAAGAAGATGATCATGCCGCAGTAGATGGACACGTAGAGGAAGCCGGCCTGGTTGAAGTACTCGCCCAGCCAGGTCATGCCTGGCAGCGTGCCGAGCACGGTCGGGATGATGAAGAGCGCCGAGGCGAAGATGATCGGCATCACGCCGGCTTGGTTGACGCGCAGCGGCAGGTAGTGGCGCTGCCCCCCCATCACCTTGCGGCCGCGCGTCAATTTGGCCTGCTGGATGGGAATGCGGCGCTGCCCGCGCGTGAGATAGACGACCACCACGACCACGACCAGCCACATCACGCCCAGAGTCACGGCCAAGGTCTGCGCGTTTTCGCGCATGGCGAAGGCCTTGCTGAGCGTCACAGGCAGGTTGGCCACGATGCCCGACATGATGATCAGAGAGATGCCGTTGCCCAGGCCGTTCTCGGTGATCTGCTCGCCGAGCCACATGATGAACATGGTTCCGGCGGTGAGCGCGAAGATGATCGTCAGGCCGTAGAAGAAGCCGCCGCCGCCCGCCGGCACCAGGCCGAAGGTCGGGTTGAAGATCACGCCCTTCAGCACGAAGAAGCCCTGCAGGAAGCAGATCGGCACCGTCGCCAGGCGCGTCATCTGGTTGATCTTCTTCTGGCCGGCCGCGCCCTCCTTGGCCAGCGCTTCGAAGGCCGGCAGCACCTTGGTCATCAGGCTGAAGATGATGGACGCCGAGATGTACGGCATCACACCCAGCGAGAAGAGGACCGCGTTGCCGATGCCGGCGCCCGTGAAGGCGTTCATGATGCCGAACAGGGCCGACTGGTCGGCCTTGTTGGCGGCTTCGCGAATCTGCGTCAGATCCACGCCGGGCAGCGGAATCTGGAAGCCGAGCCGGTAGACGAAGAGCAGGCCGAGGGTGACCCACAGCTTCTGCCGGAGCTCCGGCACGCGGAAGATGGCGAGCGCTTTCTCCATCTCAGGCTAGGCGATGATCTCCGCCGTGCCGCCGGCCGCTTCGATCTTGGACTTGGCCGTGGCCGAGAACTTGTGCGCGCGGACCGTCAACTTGCGCGTGACGTCGCCGGTGCCGAGCACTTTCAGCATCTTGCCGGTCTTGCGGGTCAGGCCCTCGGCAAGGACCAGCTCCAACTCGACCGTCGTGCCGGACGGGAACACGTCCAGCGAGCCGACGTTCAGGAGGGTGAATTCCTTCTTGAACGGGTTCGTGAATCCGCGCTTCGGAATGCGGCGGAAGAGCGGCATTTGACCGCCTTCGAAGCCGATGCGCGGGTTGTCGCCGGAGCGCGAGCGCTGGCCCTTGTGGCCGCGCGTCGCGGTCTTGCCCATGCCGGAGCCCACGCCACGGCCAACCCGCTTGCGGTTGGCGTGCTTGGTGCCGTGCGGAGTGACGTCGTGGATCTGCATCAGATTTTCACCCCTCGCAGCTCCTCGATCTGCTCCTTGGTGCGGAGCGAGCCGAGTGCGACGATCGTGGCCTTGACCAGGTTGGTCGGATTGGTGGAGCCGTAGGACTTGGTGAGGATGTCCTTCACCCCCGCCAGCTCGAGGACCGCGCGCACCGTGCCGCCGGCGATGATGCCGGTGCCGGGCGCCGCGGGAACCAGGCGCACCATGGAGGAGCAGAACGTGCCCTCGACGGCGTGCGGAATCGAAGTGCCGACGCGCGGCACGCGGATCAGATGCTTGCGGCCGTCCTTGAACGCCTTCTGCATGGCGGCGGGGATTTCCTGCGCCTTGCCGAAGCCGAAGCCGACGATGCCGTCTTGGTTGCCGACCACGGTCAGCGCCGAGAAGGAGAAGCGGCGGCCGCCCTTCACGACCTTCGCGGAGCGGTTGACCTTGATGCGCTCTTCCTTGAGCTCGCCGAGGCGCTCGGCCTCGCCGCGGTCGATGTATGCGGGCAGTGAGTTGTTGACCATGTCTAGAACTTCAGGCCGCCCTCGCGCGCGGCATCGGCCAGGGCCTTGACGCGGCCGTGGTACAGGTACCAGCCGCGATCGAACTTGACTTCCTTCACGCCAGCGGCGGCGGCACGCTCGGCCAGGACGCGGCCGACGGCGGTCGCGCGCTCGACCTTCTTCTTGCCGGCCAGCGCGGCGCGCAGGTCCTTGTCGGCGTCGCTGGCCGCGGCCAGCGTGCGTCCGGCCAGGTCGTCGATGACCTGGGCGCTGATGTGCTTCGAACTCCGGAACACGGTGAGGCGCGGCCGGTCCGAAGACAGGCGCAGGCGGCGGCGGACGCCGAGCGTCTTGCGCACGCGGCGGTCCCACTTTTTCTTTTGCTGGAGATGGTCCATTTCTCTAAGCGACGGACTTGCCGGCCTTGCGGCGCACGGTTTCGCCTTTGTAGCGGATGCCTTTGCCTTTGTAGGGCTCGGGCGGACGCACGGAGCGGACTTCGGCGGCGAATTGGCCGACCTTGATCTTGTCGGAGCCGGAGATCGCGATCTCCGTGGGAGTGACGCACTGCACGGCCACGCCTTCCGGCGGGGTGCAGAGCACCGGGTTGCAGAATCCAACCGACAACTCGACGGCCTTGCCGTTGAGCTTGGCGTTGTAGCCGGTGCCCTCGATGGACAGTTCCTTGCGGAAGCCCGTCGTGACGCCGATTGCCATGCCGGCGAGGCGCGAGCGCACCAAGCCGTGCAACGCGCTGCCGTTCTCGGCGCCTTCGGCGCAGACGACGTGGATCGCGCCGCTCTCGGCCTTGACGGTGATGCCGGCCGGGAGCTCCAGATCCAGTTTGCCCTTCGGGCCCTGCACGAGAACTTGGGAGCCCTTCACCTCGACGGTGACTCCGGCGGGAAGGGTGACGGGTTGGCGGCCGATGCGTGACATGGTGCTAGAAGATGCTGCAGAGAACTTCGCCGCCCACGCCGAGCTCGGCGGCCTTGTGGCCGCTCATGATGCCCTTCGAGGTGGTGACGATCATGCGGCCGAGGCCTTGGCGCACGCTGGTCAGGTTCTTGGAATGGGTGTAGATCCGCGCGCCCGGCTTGCTGATGCGGCTGATCTCGTGAATCGCGCTCTCGCCGTCGCGGTCGTACTTGAGGGTCAGGCGCAGCGTCGGCTGCACCATCTCCTGATTGAGGACTTCGACGTCCTGGAGATAGCCCTCGTCCTTGAGCGCCAGCGCCAGCGCGCTCTTCATGCGCGAGGCGGGCACGTCCACGGTCTTGCGGCGAACCAGGATCCCGTTGCGGATCCGGGTGAGCATGTCGGCGATGGGGTCGGTGTTGGCCACGGCGGTTTACCAGGATGCCTTGCGGACGCCGGGCAGCTCGCCCAGGTGGGCGAGTTTGCGCAGCATGATGCGCGAGATGCCGAATCGGCGGTAGTAGGAGCGCGGGCGCCCGGTGATGGCGCAGCGATTGTGCAGGCGCACGTGCGAGGCATCGCGCGGCAGCTTCTGGATGCCGCGGTAGGCCGCGGCCTTGTCTTCGAGGCTGGCGCCCGGGTCTTTGATGACCTTGACCAGAGTGGCGCGCTTCTCGGCGTGCTGCGCGACCAGCTTGGTGCGGCGGGCCTGGCGGTTGAGGTGTGCTCTCTTGGTCATGTCTAGTTCCTCTCTCCGCCGCGGCGGCGGAAGGGCATGCCGAATCCCTCGAGCAGGGCACGGCCCTCCTCGTCGGTGCGGGCAGTCGTCACGAAGGTGATGTTCATGCCCTGCTGGAATTCGACCTGGTCGAGCGGGATCTCCGGGAACAGGCTCTGCTCGTTGAGGCCGAGACTGAAGTTGCCGCGCCCGTCGAAGGTGTCTTTGACGCCTTGGAAGTCGCGAATGCGGGGCAGCACCACGGAGATCAGGCGGTCCATGAACTCGAACATGCGCGCGCCGCGCAAGGTCGTCATGCAGCCGATGGCCTGGTTCTCGCGGACGCGGAAGGCCGAAATGGCCACCTTGGTCGCGCGGACCACCGGACGCTGTCCGGTGATGCGGCCGAGATCCTTGACGGCGGCGTCCATGCGCGCCTTGTTCTCGGTCGCCTTGCCCACGCCCATGCTGACGACGATCTTCTGCAGACGCGGCACCTGCAGGGCGTTGGGGTAGCCGAAGCGCTGCTTGAGCGCCGGCACGATGGTGACGTTGTAAGACTCCTGGAGGCGAACCATGGCTATTCGAAACGGGTGCCGCACGGCACGCCTACGCGGACTTTCTTGCCTTTTTCCGTCACGGTGCGCGTGCGCACGCCGCGGCCGGCCTTGTCAGACCAGATCAGGACGTTGGAAGCGTGGACGGGGAATTCCTTCTCCACGCGGCCGCCCTGCGGATTCTGCTGAGTGCGCTTCAGATGCTTGACGCGCACGTTGACGCCCTCGACGAGGACGCGGTTGGCCGAGGGCATGGTGGCCTTCACCGTGCCGCGCTTGCCGCGGTCGTTGCCGGCGATGACCTGGACTTGGTCGCCTTTCTTCAGGTGCATGTCAGACGACCTCCGTGGCGAGGCTCACGATTATCATGAAGTTGTGGTCACGCAGCTCGCGGCCGACGCCGCCGAAGAAGCGCGTGCCGCGCGGGTTGAGGTCTTTGTCCACCAGGCACAGCGCTTTGCC
>CAYVPL010000120.1:0-8421 GCA_964453755.1 uncultured Planctomycetales bacterium | reverse complement strand
GCCCTTGGCGTCGAGGTAGAGGGCGTGGAAGGACTCGCAGCTCAGCCCGGCAAGGCGCGGCTGCAGCAGCGCGTACACCTCGGCCCCTCCGCGCAGCGGCTCGGCGGCCGGCGGACAGGCCGCCAACGCACGCCGGCCGAGCTCGACCGCCGCGCCCAGGCGCAGCGCCGCGGCCGGGCTGATGCCGTAGCGGTAGGCGAGATCGGACGGCTCGAGACCGGACCACAGCGCGAGCGCCGGCAACTGGCCGCCGGCCTCCGGCGCGAGTTGGTCCAGCAGGAAGGCCTCGGGCCAGGTGGCGGCCGCGCCGGGGGGCAGGTCGGAGGATTCGCAGCGCGAAGGCGGAGATCGCAGCACGGAGGGATCCACGCGCCGGGCCGCTCCGGGTTACAGGCTTTCGCGCCTCAGGAGCCGGTCAGCAGCCAGGCGCGGTGCTCGGCCTCGAGTTCTTCCAGGCTGCGGGCAAACACCCGGCTCCACGCCGTCGCGAAACCGCCTTGCTGCAAGCCCGCCAGCAGGTTGGGCAGCGCGCCGCCGCCGAATCGCTCCTCGAGCCAGGTCACGAAGGAGAGCGCAATGCCGTAGGCCTCCGCCAGCCGCTCGCCTTCGGTCCAGGCCGTCCAGTCGCCGTCGAGCGCGGCGGCCTCCACGCTCAGCGGCCGGCCGCGCAAGGACGCGCGCGCGCGCTCGGCGTCGCGGCCCTCGGCGCGTTGCGCCAGGCCCTCGTGCAGCCAGGTGGGCAACCGGCCGTCGAGCGTGTGCAGCACCGCATGCGTGAGTTCGTGGCGCAAAGTTGCGCGCAGCGCGGCGTCGGCGCCGCCGCCCTCGCGCACCAGCACGCGCACGCGCCCGTCGTACAAGCCGCTCGACCACTCCGGCGCGGCGCCGCGGTAGCGGCGCGGCGAGAGCCACAACACGAGCAGCCGATCGCGCGGCTGCACGCCGAGCCGATTGACGACGTCCTGCCAGGCCTGCTCGAGCTCGGCGTGCAGCTCCGGCATGCGGGCGACCAGGCCGGCGTCTTCCGGGTCGTAGCGGCTGTCGCAATGCGAGGTGGCGTCGGTCAAATAGTGAGAGAAAACGCGCTGCTCTTCCTCCAGCTGGGCGAGGCGCGCGCTCGCGCTCTCGGAGGGCTCGAGCCGCGCGGCAGCGGCGTAAGAGTCCACGGCGACGGCGAGCTCGCCTTCGAGAAAGGCGATCTCGCCGCGCAGGCGCAGCAGGCCGGCCGCTTCAGGAAAAGCCGCCAGCGCCTCCAGCACGATGCGCTTGGCCTCGGCGCGCTCGCCGCGGCGCAATTGCAGGCTCGCCTCCCACTCGCGCGGCGCGCCTTCGTCCGGGTCGGCGGCGTGAGCGGCGCGGAACCAGGCGAGCGCTTCCTCGGCGCGGCCGGCGTCGGCCGCGAGCCGGCGCAGGCGCACGCGCGTGCGCGAGAGATTGGCCGCCAGCACTTCGTCCTGCGGCGCGAGCGCGCAGGCCTGCACGAGCAGCGCCTCGGCGCCCGCCGCGTCCTCGTCCTTCAGGAGGCGCAGGGCGCGTTCGTTGAGGCGAATCGCCTCCTGGCGCTGAGCTTCTGCAGGCGCGGCTCCTGCGTCGTCCGGAGCGGCGGGCGGCGGAGCCTCCGGCTCGGCGGGACGGCGCACGAGGGCCGGCTCCGGCTCTGCCGCCGGCGGCGTCGAACCGTCCGCACCGGGCAAGAGCAGCCAGATCAGCAGGGCGAGGCCGAGCGCCAGCAAGGCGATGAGCGCGCGCATCAGCCGGCCTCCGCGCAGCGCGGCGGACCGCCGCGCACCTGCTCCCAGCCGGCGGCCCGCTCGGCCAGCAGCCGCGGCCACGGTCCGATGGACCAGGGATAGCCGGTGGCCGCGGCCAGTTCCTCGAGTTCGCGGCGGGCGGCTGCGCCGGCCGCGGCGCCGAAATCCCGTCCGTTCGTCAAACCAGAGATTGTCAGATCAGCCTCCAGGGAGCTGCCCCAGCGCTCGCCGACGCCGGGCGCCGCCGCGTCAAGGCGCTCCGCGCTGCGGCGCAGGATCGCGCGCGCCTGCGGCAGGACCGCGGCGGCCAGATCCGGCTCCGGAATGCGCTGGATGCCGGGACAGTAGCCGGCGGCGCGCTCGAGCGCGCCCGCGTCGGCGAGGAGCTCCGGCCAGAAGGGAAAGCTGCGGCATTGCGCGGGGCGCGCCTCGTAGACGGTGCAGCGATTGCCGTCCTCCAACAGCACGCAGCAGCCGTCCGGCTTCTCGCGCAGGGACAGACGGCCCGCCACGTCCACCACCTGGCGCGCGGCGAAGGCGGCAGGCGTGCTGTCGCACGCGGCCGCCAGCGCGCCGATTTCCTCCGGCTCGATCCAGACGCGGCCGTGGCCGACGCGGCAGCAAGCGCCGCAGCGGTGGCAGTTGAAGACGAAGGCCGGCGGCCCGCTCACCGCGCCAGGTGCGCCGCCAGATCCTCGGCGAGCGCGGCAGGAGTCGGGTATCGGACCTCGCGATCCTTCGCCATCATCTTCTCGATGAAGTAATGCAGCGCGGGCGAGACGCGGCCGCCCTTGAGCGCCCCGCCGTCGAGGCCGGCGAGCACCTGCTTGCGCAGCATCTCCTGATCGTCGGCGGCGGCGAAGGGCAGGCGCCCGACCACGAGGTGATAGAGCGTCGCGCCCAGCGAGTAGATGTCCGCGCGCCCGTCCAGATCGGACTCGCCGCGCGCCTGTTCGGGCGCGAGGTAGGCCGGCGTGCCGAGCGTGGCGCCGGCGCCCGCGCTGCCCTCCATGCCGCGGCCGGCGAAGCCGAGGTCGATCAACTTCACCGCGCCGTCGCGGGCGATCATGATGTTGCCGGGCTTGAGATCGCGGTGCACCAGGCCAGCCGCGCGCAGGCCTTCGAGCGCGCGCGCCACTTCGAGGACGATGCGCAACGACTCGGTCTCCGAGAAGACGCGGCCTTCCTCGATCCACTCTTCCAAGGTGCGGCCCGGCACGCGTTCGAGCTCGAGCACGCACAGTCCCAGAAATCGGAAGGCGCGCAGGCCGCGCACGATGCCGGGATGCTGGATCTTCTGCAGCACGCGCGCTTCCTCGAGGAAGCGCTCCGTCGCGGCCGGGTCGCGGGCCAGCGCCGGCTTCTGAATCTTGAGGGCCACCCGGGCAAAATCTTTTTGGCGCTGGGCGGCCCAGACCTCGGCCGTGCCGCCGGCGCCGAGGCGCTCGGCCATCTGGTAGCCGGGAATTTCGGGCGCGGTCATGGCGCGCGTGCGGCGCAGCCAAGCGACCTGCTTCTCGTCCCACCCGCCCGCGGCGGCCACCAAGGCGTCGAAGGGCGCGCTGCCGGCCCGCGCCAGCAGGCTGCGCGCCCCCTCCCGGTCCAGCCAGCCGGCATGGACGAGTTGGGCCAGGAACTCCTGGTCTTGGCCCGAAACCGGCGCCGCGGCCGCCATGCGGGCATCGTAACCGGCCGCCTCCTCAAGCAGGGCGGGCCGGTGAGCCGATGGATGCGGGACCCGATTCGCACCCAAAACTTCCCATGCCCTCCGGAAAAGGCATCGTCTACAAATACTTCGACCTGATCGACGGATTCATCCGCGTTCGGGTCGTGAGTCCGGAGGACTCCTCGGCGGCCCTGCAGGCCTGCGACGGGCCGCCGAGCCGCCGCGAATACCGCCGCATCGTGGTGCGCACCTGCATCATCGGGATCGAGGACGAGGTGCTGCCGAAGATCCGCGCGATCTATCCTGAAGACACGGTCGCCGCCGAGGACCTGCTCTATCAAATCTGCGTGGACGTCAACCCCGCGCTGGAGATCCACTCCGTGGCCCTGCCCGCGGACGTGGCCAGCTCCGGCAGCGACGAGGCGCGGCTCGAGAGCCTGAGCCGGCGCGCGCGCGTGCTCGAGCAGAAACTGCGGACGGAGATCGTCGGACAGGACGAAGCCATCGCCGCCCTGGCGCGCACGGTGCGCAAGGCCGCCGCCGGCATGAACGACGCGTCGCGGCCCATCGGCACCTTTCTGCTGGTCGGACGCACCGGCACCGGCAAGACCGAGCTGGCCAAGGCGCTGCAGCGCAACCTCTATCCGGAGAGCTCGCTGGTGCGCATCGACTGCAGCGAGTTCGCGCTGCCGCACGAGACCGCCAAATTGATCGGCGCGCCCCCGGGTTACGTCGGCCACAACGAAGGCGGCCAACTGACTGAAGCGCTGATGAAGGATCCCTGCGCGGTCGTGCTCTTCGACGAGATCGAGAAGGGCCACGAGAAGCTGCACAACATGCTGCTGCAGATTCTCGACGAAGGCCGCCTGACCGATTCCAAGGGCAACACGGTGGATTTCCGCCACACGGTGGTGCTGCTGACCAGCAACGTCGGCACCGCCGACTACGCCGACGCCGCCAACCGAGTCGGCTTCGGCCGCGGATCTTCCCTGGCCGCGGTGGATTTCGACGCCGTGACGGACGCGGCGCTGAAGCGCTCCTTCAAGCCGGAAATGTTGAACCGGCTCGACGGCGTGTTGAACTTCCGCGCGCTGGCGCGCAAGGACTGCACGCAGATCGCGGAGATTCAGCTGCTCAAATTGGCGCAGCGCATGGAGCGCGCCGGAATCGAATTGCGCTGGACGCCGAAACTGGCGCTCGCGGTGGCAGAATTCGGCTACAGCGAGGAATACGGCGCCCGCGAACTGCGCCGGGCTCTGGCGCGCATGGTCGAAGAGCCCCTCTCGCACGCCGTGCTCGAAGGCGAGATCCCGCGCGGCAGCAGCGTGACGGTGCGCTGGACCGGCGGCCAGGTCCGTTTCGACCCGCGCGCGGCCTGAAGCGGCGGCGCGGCTCGCGGCTAAGATTCCGCGATGCTCGCGTCTCTGCTTGCCCTTGCGGCGGCTCTCACGCCGCCGTCTCAGGAGCCGGAAGCCCTGCCCGCAGGAATCGTGGCGGCCTGGAACGGCGGGAATCTGACCGAGGCCGGCTTCGCGCGCTGGTTGTCCATCTCGCTGGGCCAGCAGCATGACGACGTGCGAAGCGCGCTCGAGCACCTGCTGCAGATTCGATTGGTCGAGACCGAGGCCGGCCAGCGCGGCTACGTCGTGGCGGCCAGCGAGGTCGAAGCGCGCTTCCAGGAGGCGAGCGCGGCGCTCACCGCCGCGGGCCTGGAACTGGCGCGTGAACTGAAGGCGCGCGGCCTCAGCGAGGCGGAGTTCCGCAAACTGCTGTCGGACTCGCTGCTGCACGAGCGCCTGGCGCGCGCCGATCTGGCGCTGCCCGAAGACGCCGCGGTGACGCCGGCGCAGCTGCAGGCCTGGACGCAGGAGCGCATCGCGAAGATCCTCGGCGCCGCCGAGCGCGCGCCGGACCTGGCGCTGGCCTCGGGCCCCTACCGCATCACGCACGAGGAGGTCGGCGCCACGCTGCTGCGCACGCTGCCGGACGCCAAGCTGCGCGACTTCGTCGGACAATGCGCCCTGGAAACCGCGCTGCCGGCCTGGGGCAAGTCCCGCGGCTTGGTCCTGGACGATGCGGTGCTCGTGGCGGAAGTCGAATGGCGGCGCCGGCGCGTGGCGGAGAATCCCAACTACAAAGGCGCGACCTACGAAGACCTGCTGGCCGCGCGCGGCTCATCCGTCGAAGTGGTGCTGGCCAGCGGCGAGATCCGCGTGACCGGCTGGCTCCGGCTCTACGCCGCGGACCACTGGAACGACGCCTGGTTCGAGCAGCTTGGCGCCGATGATCGGCGCGCGCTCGACGACCAGTTCGGCCCGGCGCGCGAACTGTCTTGGTTGCTGATGCACGCCAAGCACGAGAAAGAGAGCGAACTCGACGTCAACCTGGAGGAAGCCGCCGCCGAGTTGCGCGCCTGGCGCGAGCAGATGAAGGATGCGGCCGGCTTCGCGGCGCTGGCGGAGCGCTACTCCGAGCACGAAGAGTCGCGGCGCCGCGGCGGGCGTTTCGGCGTGGTGCACCTCGCCGAGCCGGGCGTGGATCCCCTCTTGTGCGCGGCGGCCTTCGCCGCGCCGATCGGCGCGATCAGCGAACCGGTGCCGGTGAGCGGCGGCCTGGCGTTGGTGCTGGTGCACGAGGAGCGCCCGCGCCCGCCCGAGGCGGAGTTCCGCGAGATCGTCCGGCGCGCCAAGCAGGAAGAGGCGCGCACGCTGTTCCTGGCCGACCTCGGCCTGCGCACGGCCTGGGACGCAGGCGCACGCTAGCGCGGCGCCGGCCGGGCCATGTCTAACAGGACAACCGCACCCGAGTCCGCGCCGCCGCTCCGGCCCGCAGTTCGGCGCCCAAGGCCTCGGTGCCCGGCGCGTTCATGAGAGCCAGCGCGTTGCGCTTGCCGGCTTCGACGCCGGGCTGATCGTAGGGATCCACGTCGAGAATGTGGCCGGCGAGGGCGGTGGCGACCTCGCAGAACAGGAAATAGGCGCCCAGGTGGAAGGCGTCGAGCTTGCACAACTCGATGCGGCAGACCGGGCGGCCCGCCTGCTCGAGGGCGATCTCGGTCCCCTCGCGCTCGGCCTGCATCAGCTCCTCGAAACTGCGGCCCGCCAGCGGTGCGAAGGCCGCCGACTCGGCGAAGGCCGGCGGCACGGCCAGGCCGCGGCCGAATTTGTCAAGTTTGAGGAAGGTGTAGACCTTGTCGTCCGGGCCTTCGGCGTAGAGCTGGATCTGGCTGTGCTGATCGGTGGGTCCGATGGCGGTCACCGGCGTCGGGCCGAAGCGCGCCGGCTGGCCTGCAGTCGTGCGCTTCTTGCCCAGCGACTCGGCCCACAGCTGCTGCCACCAGTCGGCGAGCAGGCGCGCCTTGTGGCTGTAGACGAAGTGCACGTGGTTCGGCTTGCCGCGCTCCAGATAGAGCGCGTGCGCCAGGGCCCAGGCCAGCGCCGGATCCTGCTCCGGCGCGGCGGCGCGCAAGCGCGCGTCGGTCTTGGCGGCGCCTTCGAGCAAGGACTCGCAGTCGAAGCCGCCCATCGCGGCGGTGAAGAGGCCGACCGGCGACAGCACCGAGAAGCGCCCGCCGACGCCGGGCGGCACCGGCAGGGTGGCGAAGCCCTGCTCTTGCGCCAGCGTGCGGAAAAAGCCCCCGGCGGGATCGGTGGTCAGCGTGAAGCGCGCGCGCGCCGCCGCGTCGCTCGGACAGGCGCGCCGGATGCGGTCCCAGGCGAGCAAGAATTGCGCGCTGGTCTCGATCGTGCCGCCCGACTTCGAGATGACGTTGACGTGCATCTTGCCGGCCGGGAGATTGTCAAAGAAGTCGCCGAGCCAGTCGGGATCCACGTTGTCGAGCACGAACAGGCGCGGCCGGCCGGGCGCCGGCTGCCACTCCTGGTAGACCGGCGCCAGCGCCGCCGTCATGGCCTGGTTGCCCAGCGCCGAGCCGCCGATGCCGAGCACCACGAACACCTCGGGCGCCTGCTCTTCCATCACGCGCGCCGCGCGCTCGCGGCAGGCTTGCAGCAGTTCCGTCCGCGCGTGCAAGTTGCGCCACGCCGGCACCGCCGCCAGATGCAGCGCGCGCGCCGCGGCGCCGCGGCCGAGCGCGCCTTGGAATTCGGCCCGCGTCAGGCGGCCGTCGGAGCCGTCGCCGAAGAGGCCGGTGAGATCGAGTGTCAGCGCCATGTTCAGCCCGGTCCCGGGACCTCGCCCCAGCGCAGTTTCGAGCGCAGGCGCGCGTAGAACTGCTGTTTCGGATCCACGACCAGCCGCAGCCGGCGCGGCGAGGCGGCGATCCGCACCTCCGCGCCGGGCGCCAGCAGACCGGCGGCCCGCCCGTCGGAGGACAGCGCGGCGCCGTCGCGCGCCTGCAACGCGATCGCGCGCGAACCCGGCAGCACCAGCGGCCGCATGCCGAGCATGTGCGGCGCAATCGGCGTCACCACGATGGCATCGAGCCGCGGCGACAGCACCGGTCCGCCGGCGGCGAGGTTGTAGGCGGTCGAGCCGGTGGCGGTGCTGACGATCACGCCGTCGCCGCGGTAGGTGCAGACCGCGCGGCCGTCCTCGACCAAGCTGACTTCGCACATCCCCCGCTCCGGCGCCCGCGCCAGCACCACGTCGTTCAACACGTGCGTCTCCTCTCCGGAATGCGCGCTCCAGGCGAGCATGCCGCGGTCTTCGGCGACGCCGCCGCCGGCCAGCACCTCGTCCAGCACCGGCAGCGCGCGCGCCGGCGACACCCCGGCCAGGAATCCGACCGTGCCGACGTTGACGCCCAGGATCGGCGCGGCGCAGGCGCCGAGCCGCGTGGTGGCGGCCAGCAGCGCGCCGTCGCCGCCGATCACGATCAACAAGTCCGGCGCGCAGCCGAGCGGGCGCAGGGTGCGCTCGAGCTCGACGCCCAACAACTCGGCCTTGCCAGCCAAATGCGCGCGCAGTTTCGCCGCCAGGGCCTCGGTTTCCGATTTGGCCGGGTCGCCGAAAATCAGCACGCGCGGAGCGCGGCCGGCAGAC
>CAYVPL010000119.1:0-8432 GCA_964453755.1 uncultured Planctomycetales bacterium | reverse complement strand
CGGCTCGTTGAGCGTGCCGCTGCGCAGGCCGCGCTCGTGCCCGCCGCCGTGGAAGAGCGGATCGAGGCGCACCCGCGGATTGCGGCGGCGCACGTACAGGATGCCGACGCCCTTGGGGCCGTAGATTTTGTGGCCGCTGGCTGACAGCAGATCGATGCCCATCGCCTCGACGTTGACGTCTTCCTTGCCCAGCGTCTGCGTCGCGTCGGTGTGGAAGAGCACGCCGCGCGCCTTGCACAGCGCGCCGATTTCGGCCACCGGATGCAAGGTGCCGATCTCGTTGTTGCCGTGCATGATGGAAACCAGCACGGTGTCGGGCCGGATCGCGGCGGCGAGCTCCGCCAGGTTCACGTGCCCTTGCGCATCCACGCCCAGCACGGTGACGTCCCAGCCTTCGTGCTTGAGGAACATCATCGGATCGAGCACGGCCTTGTGCTCGGTGGCGCAGGTGATCAGGTGCCGGCCCTTCTCCCGGTACATGCGGGCCGCGCCGAGAATCGCCAGATTGTTGGATTCGGTGGCGCCGCTCGTGAACACGATTTCGCGCTCGTCGGCGCCGATGCCGGCGGCGATGCTGCCGCGCGCCGCATCCACGGCCTTCTCCGCCGTCCAGCCGAAGGCGTGGCTGCGCGAGGCGGCGTTGCCGAAGCGCTCCTTGAAGTAGGGGAGCATGGCTTCGAGCACCCGCGGATCCACCGGGGTGGTGGCTTGATGGTCGAGATAAACCGCGCGGGAGTTGCTCATGGTCAGACGGGCATGCGCAGGGTGACGGGAGTCGAGACGCCGCGCGCCGCCGGCGCTTCGTGGACCAGGTCGGCCAGCGTGGATTCGTCGAGCACGTTTTTGATGCGGCTCGCGACGAACCGCATGCCGGTCTGAATGATGCAGGCCGATTCGTGCTCACAGCAGCCGCCGTCGGAGCAGTCGGCGACCTGGATGGGGCCTTCGAGCACCTCTACGACCTTGCCGAGCGCGATCTGATCCGCGCCGCCGAGCAGGCGATAGCCGCCGCCGGGGCCGCGCGCGCCTTCCACCATGCCGCCGCGCGCCAGGTCCTTCAGCACTTCGGCCAGAAGCCGGCGCGGGATGCCGAGCCGGTCGCCGATCTCGCGCACGCTCGTGAAGGCGGGCGTCCGGCCGGCCAGATAGGCCATGGCCATCAGTCCGTACTCCGAGCGACGCGTCAGGCGCAGCATCCCTCTAATTTAGCACTATTACCATGCTCTTCAAGCAGGGGAGATCCAGCCTGCCATTTCAGTCATAAGTGGCCTTCCAGAGAGCACTTAGGATCGAATTCTTCCCTCGCGGCCGGGTACGCGTTCCCGCAGGATGGCACTGAATTCCTCGGGCAGGGCCGCCGGGCGGAAGTCGGCGCGGCGCAGGCAGGCCAGCTCCACCTGAGCCTCGGCGCAGCATTTGTTGCCCTCCTCGCTCCACAGTTCGAAGCCGTAGCGAATCGTGGCGCGGCTCCAGGCCTCGACCCAGGTCTTCACGATCGCCACGTCGTCGAAGCCGATCGGCGCGCGATAGCGGCAGCGCGCCTCCGTCACGGGCAGCATCAGCCCCTGACGATCTTCCATGTCCCGGTAGCGCCAGCCCTGCTCGCGCGCCCATTCGGTGCGCCCCATCTCGAAGAGGTCGAAGTAGCGGCTGTAGTAAAGCACGCCCATGCGATCCACGTCGCGGTAGAGGATCCGGTACCGAGTGGAGGCCACGGGCTCGTTCGCGGGCATCAGGCGGATTCTAGGCGCCGCCGCGCGTATTCTTGCGGGACATGGCCGAGGAACAACCTGCGCAGGATCGTCTCGGCAAGACGATCTTCCTGTCGCTGCTCGTGCCGGGTCTGGGGCATTTCCTCGCCGGACGCCGCGCGCAGGGCATCGCCTGGTTCCTGCTCTGCCAGGCCCTGCTTTTCGGCGGCTTCTACCTCGCCGGCAACACGCAGAAGGACTTCGGCCAGCCCTTCGCGCTCTTCGGCACGACCATCTGCTACCTCCTGGCGCCCGAGATGGGCAATTTCCTGGGCTCGCAAGTTGCCGCCGCTCTGCTGCAGAGCGTGGAAGTCGGCGGCCAGTACCCGGAAGCGCTGCCCTTGCGGCACGTCGGCTACGCGATGTCCGGCGCCAGCGGCGTGCTGGCTTTCTTCGCCGCCGCGCATGCCGCCGGCACGGTGCTGGCCGCGCGCCGGCGCGCAACCGGCCAGCCGGTCAGCCTGCATCCCGGCTGCGCGGCCTTGGCCACGCTGCTGCTGCCCGGGCTGGGCCATCGCCTGCAGGGGCGCCACTTCAAGGCTGGCCTCTACGCCGGCTCGATCCTTCTGCTCTTCCTGGTGGGCATGAGCCTCGGCGACTTCGCCGACTTCAACCGCCAGCGCCATCCCTACTACTGGATCGGCCAGATGTGCCTGGGCGTCCCCGGCTGGATCGCCGCCGTGCTGTCGCCGCTCGCGCGCTTCGAGCGCGTGATGCCTTATCAGGACGCGGGATTGTTGTTCACCACGGCCGCCGGCATGTTCAACGTCATTGCCGCGCTCGACGCCTGGCAGCGCGTGGAAGGTGACTGGGAGCGGAAGCCCGAGTCCGAGTCCGAGTCCGAGTCCGCGGAGGCGCAGGCATGAGTTCGCCCTTCGTCATGCTGCTGCTGCTGATCTTTTTCGGCACCACCTTGTCGGCGGTTCTCAGCGCCTACCGCGAAGACGATCGGCGCGCGATTTTGCGCGGCACGCTGCGCCGCTCGGTGCTCTTCTGCGGCGCGGTGCTGGGAATCGCGCTCGGCGCCTATCTGGTCAGCACGCAGATTCTGCTGCCGAGCGCCTGAGAATCAGCCCCCGGCGTAGCCCAGTTCGGCGAGTCGGCGCAGGGTGGCAGGATCCAGAATCGGCGGCGCGCCGCCGCTGCCTTCGCCGCGGAACGGCAGGACGCGGCGCTCGCCTGCGGCATCCAGTTGCACGCCGCCGGCTTCCGCCCGGTAGAGCGGGCTGCCGGAGCGCGCGCTGCCGGCAGCCGCCGGGCAATCCGGCGCGAATCCGCAATCGGGCAGGCCGCGCGCCGTCCGGCGCAAGGCGTCGGCGATGCGCTCGTCCGAGCGGCTGAGCCGGTGCAACAGGTGCAGGCCGAGATGGCCGGCGGGCACCGCGGCATCGAGACGGCGCGCGGAGGTGATGCCGACACCGGTCATGGCGGCGGGCACGCGCACCACCGAATCGTCAAAGCTGTGGCCATGCTCGAAGGAGCCGGCGTCCCACAGTTCTTCGCCATGGTCCGAGTAGAACATCAGGACCGGCCGGCGCGCGCTCGCCAGCAGGCCCGGCAGCCAGGCGGCCAGTTCGGCGTCGAGCGCCGCGGCTTCGGCGTAATAGCGGCGGCGCACCTGCTCGCGCTGCTCCTCGCCGAGGTCGAAGAAGGCGCGGCGTTCCTCCGGCGTGCGATCCTCGCTGAGAAAGCGGCGCCAGTCCCGATCCTGCAGCGGATCCGCGCCGTCGCTGGCGCCGTAGGGCAGGTGCGGCGTCATCCAGTGCAGCACGAGAAGGCGCGGCCGGTGCGCGTTCTCCTGCCACCAACCGGCGGCGGCGGCTCGATTGCTCTGGAGGCCGTCGCTCGTGCGGATCCAGGAATCGAAGCCGCGCCCGAGGCCCGTCCACGATTCGAGGAAGGGATTCTGATGCACGCAGGCGGTGGCCCAACCGGCAGCCTGCAGCGCTTCGGGGAAAGTGCGCGCCAAGCCCAGCGCAGTGAATGCGCGCGCCTCGGCGCCCGTCGCGGGATCCGGACTGAATCCGCCGCGGCCGGCGCCGTGCTGGTCGGAGGCGAGTCCGGTCCACAGCGAAGCGAAGGAAGGCAGGGTCCAGTTGGACGGCGCCACCGCGCGCGCGGCCCATTCGCCTGGCGCGAAGAGGCGCTGCACGGTCGGCATGTGCGCGACCGCATCCGCGCGCAGGGTGTCCACCGTGATCAGGATGATGTCGGGCAGATCCGGGGGCAGCAGCGGGGCGATCACGGGGCTGCCCCACGCGATGCGCGCGCCGGCCTGGGCGGCCAGGCCGGGGTGTTCGTGACGGGCGATCAGCCACAGATCGCCCGCTTCGGCGGGAAGGTCGGCCGCCATGCTGTGCCAAGCGTCGTCGTCCGCGGCCAACACCGCGGCTGCCAGCGAGCGCGGCTCGCCGCCGGGCGCCTGCCAGAAAATTTCGGCGCGCAAGTTGGGATCTTGGCCGGGGCGTTCGCGCCGCACCGCCGTGCGGAAGGTGCGCGGGGCCGCCGCGCGGTCCAGGCTGACGAGCAGGCGCGAAGGAGTGCTGACCAGCAGGCTCGGCCGCTCCTCGCCCAGCAGAATGGGCGCATCCGGCTCCGACTCGCGTCCGTACCAGCGGGTCAGCCACTCGTCGCGGCCGTGACGCAATTGGCCTTCCACGACCTGGAAGAGTCCGGGCTCCAGCAGGTTGATGCGGCCCGTGAGTTTTTCTCCGGGATTGGCCGCCGCCGAATTCTCGGGCGCGCCGCAGGCGGCCAGCGCCAGCAGCGGCAGCAGCAGGAGAATCCGGCCGGCGCGTCTCATGGCGGAGGGTGGTCCCGGGAGCGGGATGGTCCGCAGCGATGATAGACGCCGCCCGCGCGCCGCACGACGCGGCCCTGCATCTCGAGCTGCACGAGTTCGAGCAGCACCAAGTCCTCCGCCTCGCCGAGTTCTTCGCCGAGGCGCGCCAGACTCTTGTCGGATTCGCGCAGCAATTCGAGCACGCGAGGCTCCTGACCGCGTTCTTCCGGAGCGAGCAGATTCAGGCTGCTGCGCACCACGTCCAGCGGCCCTTCCGCGAGGGCGGCGCCTTCGCGCAGCAGCAGATGCGGCCCTTGCGACGCGGCGCAGTCCACCGGACCCGGCAAGGCGTGGACTTCGCGACCGAGCGCGAGCGCCCAGGCCACCGTGTTCATGCTGCCGGACTTGCGCGTGGCCTGCACCACCACGACGGCGCGACATAGCGCGGCCAGCACGCGGTTGCGGCGCGGAAAATTGCCGGCCTGCGGGCTCATGCCGAAGGGAAACTCGGTGATCACCGCGCCGCCGCCGGCGGCGATTTCCGCGAGCAGCGGCAGGGCATCGGGCGGGTACGGTCGGTCGAGCCCGCAGCCCAGCACCGCGACCACGCGGCCGCCGGCATCCACCGCGGCGCGCATGGCGCTCTGATCGATGCCGCGCGCCGCCCCGGAGACAACCGTCACTCCCTGGCAGGCCAGGCCGCCGCCGAAGCGCGCCGCCTGCTCGCGACCATAAGGCGTGCAGGCGCGCGCGCCGATGACTGCAACCCGCAGGGCTTCGTCGTGCAAGGCTTCGGCGCTGCCGAGCAAGAAGAGCAGCGGCGGCGGATGCGCGAGATCCTCCAACTCCTGCGGCCACGCGGGATCTTCGCGCGTGAGCACGGCGGCCTCCGCGGCGCGCAGAGCGCGCTCTTGCTGCTCGGCGAGGACCTGCAGATGCTCGACCGCAGGGCAGCGGCCGGCCTGAGCGTCCAGCAAGTCCCAGTAGCGGGCTGGATCCTGCGCCAGCGCGGCGCCGGATCCGGCGGCCGCCCACATTTTTTTCAGTCGGGCCGGCCCGAGCCCGGGCCAGGCGTTGAGCGCCATCAAGATGCGGATCGGACTCTCCTCCACGCGGAGGATGACGCTTGGCCCGGGCCGGGGTTACCGGCGAATCAGTTCACTTGCAGGGCGCCCAGAGTTTGCCACACCACGTCGCGCAAGCCGGTGACGGCCGCCTGCGGCCCGATCAGTTTGAAGAACAGGGCGCCCTTCGGCGTTTCGATCACGATGCCGTCCAGGCTCCAGTCCGCGCGCGGCTCGCCGCCGCCCAGTTGGCGGACGCCCGTCAGGGTGCCCGTCAACTCGATGCGATGCATCGCGAAGGCGCCGTTCGGCGACTTGGCGAAGGCGTAGTCGGTCACCGGCTCGCCGGCCGCGGTGGTCCACTCGCCGAGCCAGCGCTGCACGTTCTGCACGATGAACTCGGTGCTCGCGTCCGGCCCCAGCCAGGAAATGGTGGCGAGCGCGCCGTCGGGCAGTTGCCACTTGTTCAGGAAAAAGGCCAGATCCGGCTCGAGCGGCTGCCAGTCGGCGGGCACCGCAAGCGTGAGCTGCGGACGCGCCGCGGCGTCGCCGCCCGCGCTCGCCATGCCGGCCGGCGCCATGCCCGCGGGATCGGGCGCCTTCATGCAGGCGGCGGGGATCAGGAGCAGAAGGGACCAGCGGCGGATGCGGAACAAGGCCCCGGCAGGATAGCGGCTGCGCGCGCCTCGGCTGCCGGCGCGCCTGCGCGCCTATCCTTTCCGCATGTCCCACGCGCCGCCGACCGGTCTTGCCGCGCGCGCGGGACTGCGCGGTTCGCTGCTGCTGCCCTTGGCGGCCCCGCTGGTCGTCAGTTTCTGGTTCCGCGCCACCTTCGCCTGGGCCGACGCGGCCTTCGCCTCCTTTCTGCATGCCGCGGACGGCACGCCGATCGGCGACGCCTCGATCGCAGCCATCGGCCTGACGCAGCCTTTCGAATTCCTGCAGATCGCGCTTTGGGTCGGCACCAGCAACGGGCTGACGGCGCGGCTGGCGGCGGCGATGGGGGCCGGCGAAGGCGCCAAGGTTGAGCAATTGAAGCGCGCTTCGCTGCGCATCATCAGCTTGTTGATCGCCTCCTTCGTGGCGTTGGCCGCGGGCATGTGGTTCTGGATTCCGCACCTGGACCTGGATCCGCTGGTCGCGCGCCAGTTCCAGATCTACGCCACCGTCATCGTGGCCGGCGGCGCGCTGACTTCCTTCTGGTCCATCCTGCCGGACTCGATCGTCAAAGCGCACCACGACACGCGCTCCACGATGTGGGCCGGCCTGCTGTCCAGCAGCTTGAACGTGGTGTTGAACGCGTTCTTCGTCTTCGTGCTGCACTGGGGCATCTTCGGCATCGCGCTGTCCACGGTGATCGGCAGAATCGCGGGCCTCTCCTACGCGCTGGGCCGCGCCTCCATGCTGGAGCGGGCGCGCCGCGGCCAATCCTCACAATCGCAACCGGGGCTGGAGCGCTGGCCGGTGCGCAGCATCCTGGCGATCGCTGTGCCTTCCGGCATCACCTACGTGATGATGGCGCTGGAGTCGCAGTTCGTGAACGTCATGCTCGCGCGCGGCGACAACGCCACGCCGCTGCTGGCGGCATGGACCATCTTCGACCGCTCGGTGCGCTTCATGGCCATGCCGATCATCGCCACCAGCGTCGCGATGCTGCCGCTGGCGGCGCGGCTGCATGGCGCGCGCGATCGCGCGCGCGTGCGGCGCGAAGTCGGAGTCGGCATCCGCGCGGCCACGCTCTACGCCCTGCTCATCGTCACGCCGCTGGTCTTCATCGTCGGCGACTGGGTCGCCCGAGCGCTGGGCGATGCGCCGGCCACGCGCGACTACGCGGTGGAGGCCATGCAGTGGCTGCCGGTGATGATTCTCTGCGCGGCGCCCTTTCTGATCTCGCGCGCCGCCTGGGATGGAATGCAGCGGCCGCTGCCGGGCTTCCTCTTCACGGTGGTGCGCACCTTCGGCCTGACCATTCCGCTGGTGTGGCTGGCGCTGCGCCATCACGATGCGCTGGGCCTGAGCGCGATCCAGGGCGTGGTGCTGGCTTCGGCCTCCGCCGGAGTCCTGTCCACCGTGGGATTCTGGTGGTGGTCGTCGGCGGCCATGCGGCGCCGCGAGCGCAGCCCGGCCTGAGCCCGCGGAACGCGCGTGGCGGGTGGAGAAACTACTCCTGCTTCCCTTCGGAGCCGGGGCTGATCGCCGCGGCCTCGGCCGGTTCGGCCGGAATGGGGAGGAAGGACAGTCTTTCTTCGCCCGGCACGCGGTCCACCTCGATGAGCGAGTTGGAGGGCAGCGCGCCCTTGAGCATCTCTTCGGCCAGCGGGTCCTCGATGTAGCGCTCGATCGTGCGCCGCAGCGGCCGCGCCCCGTATTCGGGGTTGTAGCCCTTCTGCAGCAGGAATTCGCGCGCGGTGTCGGACAGATGCAGCACGATCTTGCGCTGCTTCATCCGGCCCTCGACCTTGGCCATCTCGATGTCCACGATGCGGTAGAGGTCCGAGCGCTCGAGCGGGTTGAAGAAGATGATCTCGTCGAGGCGGTTCAGGAACTCCGGACGGAAGAAGCGGTGCACTTCCTCCTTGAGACCCTCGCGGATCTTGGTGTCCTGCATGGCCTGGCTGGCGATGAATCCCACTCCGCCGCCGGCCTGCACCACGTGCGCGCCGATGTTGGAGGTCATGATCATCACCGTGTTGCGGAAGTCCACGTGGCGGCCGAACGAATCGGTCAGGCGGCCTTCTTCCATGATCTGCAGGAGCATGTTGAAGACGTCCGGGTGCGCCTTCTCGATTTCGTCGAAGAGGATCACCGAGTAGGGCCGGCGCCGCACCTGTTCGG
>CAYVPL010000118.1:0-8457 GCA_964453755.1 uncultured Planctomycetales bacterium | reverse complement strand
GGCCCGGTCGAGCCGAGCGAAGCGTTGGCCTTCGCTCGCGTGGGCGTGATCAACGCCGGTCTGATCTACTTCGCCGCCGCAGCTCTGGTGACCCTGATCTTCGGCCGCTTTTTCTGCGGCTGGGCCTGCCATCTGGTGGCGCTGCAGGATGGCTGCCGCTGGCTGCTGCTGAAATTCGGACTGCGTCCGGCCCCGCTGCGCTCGCGGCTGCTGGGCCTCGTGCCGCTCGGCGCCTTCTTCGCCATGTTCCTGCTGCCTTACGCGCAGCGCTGGCGAGCGGGGGAGAGTCATCCCGGCGCCGTGCGCACGGAGTGGATGACGGCGGCCTTCTGGGAAAGCTTCCCCGGCCCCGCCGTCGCCATTCTGACTTTTCTGGTCTGCGGCTTCGCGATGGTCTGGTTCCTCGGTTCGAAGGGCTTCTGCACCTACGCGTGTCCTTACGGCGCCCTCTTCGGCGCGGCGGACAGCTTCGCGCCGGGCCGCATCGTCGTCTCCGACGCCTGCGAGGGCTGCGGGCACTGCACGGCCGTCTGCACCAGCAACGTGCGCGTGCATCAGGAAGTCAAAGAGTTCGGCATGGTCGTGGACGCCAGCTGCATGAAGTGCATGGACTGCGTTTCGGCCTGTCCCAAGGAGGCGCTCAGTTTCGGCTTCGCCAAGCCGGCGGCCTTCGCGCAGCGGCGCGCGCCCGCGGGACCGCGCCCGGAGCGCCTGTCGTGGGGAGAGGACCTGCTGCTGTTCGGCGTCTTCCTCGGCTCCTACTTCGCGCTGCACGACCTGTACGGGCGCATTCCCATGCTGCTGGCGTTGGCGTTGGGATGCATCACCGGATGGGCGGTCTGGAAGTGCTGGAGCATCGTGCGCGACGGGCAATCCCGATTCTCGCGCTGGACCCTCAAGGCGCAGGGGCGATTGCTGCCGGCAGGCAAGACTTTTCTCACTTTGACTTTGCTCCTGATTCTGGCGCAGGCGCACTCCGGATGGGTGCGGGTGCGCGCCGCCGAGCGCAACGCATCCTTCGAACGGATTCGTCCCTGGATGGAGGCGGTTTTGATCGGCGAAACCCTGCCGGAGGCCGCGCCCGAGCCCTATCTCGCGCAAGCAGCCGAACTCGAGCAGGCTGTGGCCCGGGCGGAGAGCATCGGCTTGTTGGCGGACGCGCGCAATCCCTTCGCGCGCGCTTGGGCCAGTCTGGCGCGCGGCGATGCGGCGGGCTTCGAGAGCGGCATGGCGGAGCTGCTCGCGCTGCGTCCCGGATTCGGCGAAGCGCTGATGCAGCGCGGCCTGGTGCGCTATTGGCGCGGGGAGCACGCCGGAGCGCGCGCCGACTTCACGGCGATTTCCTGGCACGACCGGCGCCGGCCCGAGGCGGAATCCTTCCTCGCGGAACTCGATCGGCTGGGCCTGTGAGGCGCCGCCGGCGGCTCACTGTTCCTTGAGACCGTCCACGTAGCCGAGCATTTCCAACTGTTGCTGCAGCGCGAAGTCGGTCTTGCCGCGGCTGCGGCGGGTGGGATAGAGATCGCGCTTCAGGTAGTCCGCGAGGGCCGCCAGCAGCGCGGCCGGCGCGCTCGCGGGAGGCTGCAGGTGCATTTCCGCGGCATCGGCGTCCAGATGGAAGAGCGAGCCCGGTGTGAAGTCGCTCAGGCCGCTCCAGGTCCCGTGCAGTTTCCAGCCGTCCGCGCGCGTGGCGAGGCGGCGATTGTCCGCGGCGACGTGCGGCACCTCGGGCCCGGCGGCGCCTTCCCGGTGCAGAATGCGGCCCTTCAATTCCTTGGGCGGCAGCACTCCGGCCAGTGCCAGGAGAGTCGGGGCGACGTCTTCCAGCCGCGGCACCCCCGCGCCCGTCGCGCCCGCGGGCACGCCGGTTCCGGCGAGCAGGAACGGCACGCGCAGCAATTCTTCGTAGAGCGTCGTGCCGTGCAAGACCATGCCGTGCTCGCCGAAGTGTTCGCCGTGATCGGAAGTGACCAGCCAGACGGCCGGACGCCCGCTGGCCGCCGCGCGCGCGTGCACGCGGGCGAGCTGCTCGTCGAGGAACATCAGTTTCTCGAGATAGGTCAGATGGAACCAGCGCATCGCCAGTTCGGCCTCGGCGCGCACGGCGGGGTCGGCGGAGCCCAGGTCCTTCGCGGCGCGGTCGATTTCGGCCAGCGCGAACATGCCCTGGCGCGCGGTCGGCCGGTAGCGCTCGGCATAGGGCGGCAAATCCCGCGTCAGACGCCCGGCAAAGGGCGGCGGCGCCCCGTAGGGCTGATGCGGATCCATGTAGTGCACGAAGCAGAAGAACGGCTGCTGCTGCGCGTAGAGCTGCTCGAGCGCGCTCAGCGCCTGCTGGGTGGTGACTGCGCCGCGGGCCAGCAATCCTTCCTGCCCCAGGTTGCGATATGCCTTGGTCGCCGAGAAGTAGAGCGACTTCGTGAGAACCTTGTGCACGATCCGCGGATCGAGCAGCAGGCCTAGCCAGGTGTTCGCCTCGAGGTATTCCAGCGGCTTCGACAGCGCGCTGAGGCTGGCCACCGTGGTGTCGTCGTAGATCTCGAAGCCGCGGTCGAACTCGCCCGCGCTCGACAGAAGGTCGTTGGAGATGACCGCGGCCGTGCGGAAGCCGGCGGCGAGGAAGCGCTCGGCCAGCAGCGGACCGAACTCCGGTCCGGGCAGGCTGTCGTGATTCCAGCGCACTCCGGTGCCCATCGCGTCGCGGCCGAGCAGCATGCCGGCGTGGCCGGGCACGGTCTGGTTGCTGCTTGACAATCCGTAGGCCCAGCCGGTGCCGCTCGCGCGCAACGCGTCGAGGAAGGGCATTTCGAATCCCGGCGGGCGCGCGCCGGTCAACGCGTCCGCTCGGAGCGTGTCAATCGAGATCAGGAAGACGTCGGGCGCGCCCGCGGGCGCGGCGGCCGTGGCCCCTGCTGCCGGGAGCAGCAGCCGCGCCTCGGCCACCCGGCGCAACTCGACGCGCAGGCCGCGGTCGTGCGCGTAGGCGGTGGCCAAAGTCCAGACTGGGGTCAGCAGCGCCACGACGAAGAAGACCGCGGCGGGAACGCGGAGAGGGCGCCACCAAGCCAGCAGCACGAGCGCGGCCGCGAGCAGAGCGCCGAGGGCGAGGGCCAGCGGCGGTTGCATGCCGAATTGCAAGGGCAGGGGAATCAGCGCGGCCCCGAGGCCGGCGGCGCACCACAGCGAGGCGCCGCCCAGCCGGGGTTGCAGGCGCGGCACGGCGCTCAGCGCGGTCAGCAGCAGGCACAGGCCGGCTGCCAGCAGCCAATTGCCGAGGGTGACGGGCAGAAGCAGCGCCTGAAAACTCGCGTTCGCGCCCCCGCACAGCGCCGCGAGCAGCGCAGCGACGCTTGCCCCGGCGAACAGACCGGCGGCGCGGGACAGCCAGGCGCGCATCATGCTTGGGGCCAGAGTGGCAGGATAGAATCGCGGAACATGGCTGCCAAGGCAGGAACGAAGAAATGGCGCAAGGATTACCGCGCTCCCGCCTTTCAGATCGCGAGCGTCGAGCTTGATTTCGATCTGCGGCCCGACGACACGCGCGTGCGCTCGCGCCTGGAGGTGAGGCGCGCCGCCGGGGCGACCGCGCAGATCTTGAGCCTCGACGGCGAAGAACTCGAGTTGCTGGCGCTGGCAGTGGACGGCCGCGACGTGCCGAAATCGGCCTGGGCGCTGCGCGCCGACGGCGGCTTGGACGTGGCGCTCGGCGGCGCCGAGCGCGCCTCGGTGGCGATCGAGGTGCGCATCCGGCCGCAGGACAACACGGCGCTGTCCGGCCTCTATCTCAGCCGCGGCATGTACTGCACCCAGTGCGAAGCCGAAGGCTTCCGCCGCATCACCTTCTTCCCCGACCGCCCCGACGTCATGACGGTTTTCCGCGTGCGCGTCGAAGGCGATCGCGCGGCCTGTCCGGTGCTGCTGTCGAACGGCGACCGGATCGAATCCGGCGCGGTCGGCGCGGATCGGCATTACGCCGTTTTCGCCGATCCCTTCCCCAAGCCTTCCTATCTGTTCGCCCTGGTGGCCGGCAGCCTGCGCGACCGGCACGAGGTCTTCACCACGCGCTCGGGCAAGAAGGTGGACCTCCACCTGTGGAGCGAGGCGGAGAACCTGCCGCGGCTGGCCTGGGCCATGGACTGCTTGCAGCGCGCCATGCGCTGGGACGAAGAAGTGTTCGGCCTCGAGTACGACCTTTCCGTCTTCCACGTCGTCGCCACCCGCGACTTCAACATGGGCGCGATGGAGAACAAGGGGCTGAACGTCTTCAACGCCTCTTATTTGCTGGCTTCGCCCGCCACCGCCACCGACGAGGATCACGAGACCGTCGAAGGCGTCGTGGCCCACGAGTACTTTCACAATTGGACCGGCAACCGCGTCACCTGCCGCGACTGGTTCCAACTCACGCTCAAGGAGGGTTTGACGATCTACCGCGACCAGCGCTTTTCCTCCGAAGTGCGCTCGCCGGCGGTCAAGCGCATCGAGGACGTGCGCATGTTGCGCGCCCGCCAGTTCGCGGAGGATGCGGGTCCTCTGGCGCACCCGATCCGCCCGGAAGCCTACGAGGCGATGGACAACTTCTACACCGCCACCGTCTATCTCAAGGGCGGCGAAGTGGTGCGCCTCTACGAGACCCTGCTCGGCAAGGAGGCGTTCCGCCGCGGCATGGATCTCTATTTTCAGCGGCACGACGGATCGGCCGTCACCTGCGACGATTTCCGCGCGGCGCTGTGCGACGCCGCCGGCCGCGAACTGCCGAATTTCGAACGCTGGTACGCCCAGGCCGGCACGCCCGTGGTCGAAGCCTCCGGCGCCTACGAGGCGGCCGCCGCGCGCTATCGCCTGCGCCTGCGCCAGAGCACGCCGCCCACTCCGGGCCAGGATCGCAAGTTGCCGCTGCCGATTCCGGTCGCCGCCGGCCTGCTGGCCGCCGACGGCCGCGAACTCGCTGCCACGCGCATTCTGCTGCTGCAGGAGGCGGAGCAGGAGTTCGTCTTCGAGAACGTGCCCGAGACGCCGATTCCTTCCCTGCTGCGCAATTTCTCCGCGCCCGTGCGCTTGCAGTTCGAACAGTCCGACGCCGAGCTGGCGGTGCTGCTCGCGCACGACTCCGACGCCTTCAATCGGTGGGACGCCGGCCAGCGCCTCGCCGGTCGCGCGCTGCTGGCGCAGGTCGCCGACTTGCAGGCCGGGCGCCCGCCGCGAGAACCCGCGGCTCTCGCGCAGGCTTGGCGCCGCGTGCTCGAGGACGCGCGGTTGGATCCTTCGCTCGCCGCCTACGCGCTCACGCTGCCGGATGAGGGCGTCCTCGCCGACGAAATGAGCGCGCCGGATCCGGCGGCGCTGCGGGCCGCCCGCCGCGCCAGCGAGCGCTTCCTGGCCGGAGCGTTGCGTCCGCTGCTGGAGGCGCGTGTGGCCGCCTATCGCCGCGACGGCGCCTACGCGCCCGTGCCGGCGCAGATCGGGCCGCGCCGCCTGCGCAACCGCTGCCTCGACCTGCTGGCAGCGCTCGACGAGGCGCCGGTGCGCGCGCTCTGTGCCGAGCAGTGGCGCGCCGCCGACAACCTGAGCGACGCGCGCGCCGCGTTGTCGGCGCTCTGTCGGCATCCCGGCGCCGAGCGGGACGCGGCGCTGGCCGCTGCGCGCCGCGCCTGGGCGGCCGATCCCGCGACCTTGGATCAGTGGTTCGCCGTGCAGGCCGCCAGCAGCGCGCCCGACACCCTCGAGCGGGTGCGCGCCTTGTGCGGCGACCCGGACTTCACCTTGCGCAATCCCAATCGGGTCATGGCGCTCTTGCGCGTCTTCATGCGCAATCACGGCAGCTTCCACGCCGCGGACGGCGCCGGCTACCGCATGCTCGCCGATCGCGTGCTGGAGATCGATCCGCTCAATCCGGGCTTGGCGGCGCGTCTGGTCTCCGCGCTGGCGCCCTGGCGGCGCTACGGCCCGGTGCTCGGCGAAGCCATGCGGCGCGAGCTCGAGCGCGTCGGCGCCGCGCCGGCCCTCTCCAAGAACACCGGCGAGATGGTTCGGCTGGCCTTGGCGGATCTACAATCCGTCCCAGCGTGAAAGTTCTCCTCGTCGGCTCAGGCGCGCGCGAACACGCGCTGGCCTGGAAGATCGCCGCTGCGCCGCATCTGACGCGGCTCTGGATCGCGCCCGGCAACCCGGGCACGGCCGCGCTGGGGGAGAACGTGCCGATCGCGGCCACCGACGTGCCCGCGCTCGTGCGCTTCGCGCGCGAACAAGGCATCGAACTCTGCGTCGTCGGGCCGGAGGCGCCGCTGGTCGCGGGCTTGGCCGACGCGCTGGCCGAGCACAAGATCGCCTGTTTCGGTCCGCGCGCGAGCGCCGCCGAGCTCGAAGGCAGCAAGGCCTGGAGCAAGGAAGTCATGGTGCGCCACCGCGTGCCGACCGCCGCGCACCGCACCTTCATGCAACTGGCGCAGGCGCTGTCGTACCTGGATGCAGGCGCGCGCTATCCCTGCGTGGTCAAAGCCAGCGGCCTTGCTTCGGGCAAGGGCGTGGTGATCTGCCGCACGCGCGGCGAGGCGCGCGACGCCGTGCGCTCCATGCTCGAAGGCCGCCGCTTCGGCGCCGCCGGCGCCACGGTGATCATCGAGGAATTCCTCGAGGGTCCCGAGGCTTCCGTGTTCTGTCTGACCGACGGCCGCACCTTTGCGCCGCTCGAGTCCTGCATGGACCACAAGACTCTGCTCGAAGGCGGGCTCGGCCCGAACACCGGCGGCATGGGCGCGATCAGCCCGAATCCTGAAATCAGCGACCGCACGCGCGCGCTGATCGAACGCCTGGTCTTCCTGCCCACCGTGCACGCGATGAACCACGAAGGGCGCCGCTATCAAGGCGTGATCTTCGCGGGCCTCAAGCTCACCGCGGGCGGCCCGAAGGTGCTCGAATACAACGCCCGCTTCGGCGACCCCGAATGTCAGGCGCTGATGATGCGGATCCAGTCCGATCTGCTGCCGCTGCTGCACGCCTGCGCCACCGGCACCCTCGAAAACCTGGACGCTCCGAGCTGGGACCCGCGCCCAACCTGCTGCGTGGTGCTGGCCGCCCGCGGCTATCCTGACAATCCGGAGAAGGGGCACGCCATCACCGGACTCGCCGAGGCCGCCGCCGGCCCAGACGTCCAGATCTTCCACGGCGGCACGGCGCTGCAAGGCGGCCGTCTGACGACCGCCGGCGGCCGCGTGCTCACGGTGTGCGCCCTGGGCGCGGATTTGGCGCAGGCCCGCGAGCGCGCGTACGCCGCCTGCGATCAGATTCAGTTCGAGGGCAAGACCCTGCGCCGCGACATCGGGCTGACCACGCTCCGTCTCGCGGAGCAGACCGGTCCGGCCTGACCGAAACGCGCCATGAAGCCCGAGCAGGCTCTGCGGCGATTCGAGGCCTTCCTCCGCACCCGCGATCTGCGCATGACCTCGCAGCGCCGCGAGATCCTGCTGCTGGCATGGGGCACGCACGAGCACTTCACCGCCGAGCAGATGGACGGCTGGGTGCGCGCCCGCGACGCTTCCGTCTCGCGCGCCACGGTCTACCGCACGCTCGCGCTGCTGGTCGAAGGCGGATTTTTGTCAACCATCGATCGCGGCCACGGCCAGACGCTCTACGAGCACATCCTTGGCCACAGCCATCACGATCACATGCTGTGCCTGTCCTGCGGGCGCATCCTCGAGTTTCGCTGCGAGGAGATCGAGGAGTTGCAGCGGCGCATGGCCGACCAGCATCACTTCCTGATCCAGCGCCACACGCTGCGGCTGGAAGGGCTGTGCTCGCGTTGTCAATCCGCCGAGGGCGGCAGCGCAGCGGCAGAAACGAAAGCGCCGGCTCCGCTGCCCGAGGCTTCGGAGCCGGCGCCGTCCTGAGGCGCCCGCGGTCCCGCTCAGATCTTCAGCGAGATCTCTTCGACCAGCGCCTGCGCCAGATCGGCGCGGCCCTTCACGCCGTGCAGAGCCGCGTAGACCTTGAGGGTCGCGTACTCGTTGGTGCCCGGAACGACCAGCACGACGACGGCGTACTCGATGTTGGTGATTTCCTTCCAGGTGATCTTGTAGGAGCCCGGAAGAACCTCGAGGTTCAGCACGTCGGGCCGCGCCTTGACGACGGACTCGGCGGCGCGGAACACGCGGTCGGGACTGGCGGCGAGCAGAATCTCGCCGGAGCCTTTCGAGAAGTCCTCGACCACCCAGACGCCGACCAGGCCGCCCACGGCACCGATCGCGACGGCTGCGCAGGAGGACGCGAGGGTCGCCAGCAGAAGCGTGGCGGGAACGAGAAGGCGCGGCGTGATCTTCATGGGAATCATTCGGAAGGTAGTGAGCCGATCCTACCGGCGGAGCCGGGTGATTCTCAAGCGCGCACGCCGGCCGCGTAGGGCGCCAGCAGTCCGCGGAAAAACGCCGGCACCGCGCGCCCGTCGCCCCAGGCTCCGGCGCCCCG
>CAYVPL010000117.1:0-8468 GCA_964453755.1 uncultured Planctomycetales bacterium | reverse complement strand
GGTCCAGAACTGGAACCAAAACAGCGCGTCATCCAACTGACCAGCCACTTGCGGAGCCATCGGACGCAGCACTCTCCCTGCGTCGTCCAACAGGAGGCAAGCCTTGTGATGAAACAGGAGGCGCTGGCCGGGCTGGAAACTCGCGGGAGCGGACTGGCGCCACCACGCGGCAACTGCGGGCTGGTGCGCCGCCAAGATCTCGATCGCCCGATGGCTGTCCACCACGTAGCCCTGCACAGGCCTGGTGCTGCGCATCCATCGGTGCAAGAGCGCCCGCCACCGGGATCTCTCCGCGTGCAGCGCGCGAGGTTCGATGCATGTCAGCGGTCCGGGCGGGTGGTCCGGAGCGAGAGGGATCACTAGGCCGATCCATCCGCGCCGGACGTGCTCGGGTTCGCGCCCGGGCGGCGCAGCGACGATCTGGATCGAGTACATGGTCAGAAGCGCGGGCGCGGCATGTGAGCATACGGGTAGGATCCCCCCCCATGTTCCCGCTCCAGGCCGCCCTGCTCGCTTCGCTCCTCTCCTTCGCCTGCGCCGGCGCGTCGGGCGCGCAGCCCGCCGCGGCGCAGCCCCAGGAGCCCGGGCAGACCGCCCCTCCCGCGCTGCCGGCCGCGGCGGCCGCCGCCGGCGACACGCGCATGCTGGAGATGCCAGCGGTCAGCGCGCGCCACGTCGCCTTCTGCTACGCCGGCGACCTGTGGATCTGCAATCTCGACGGCAGCGGCGCGCGCCGTCTCACGACTCACCCGGGCTTCGAGTCGCGGCCGCGCTTCTCTCCCGACGGCGCGTGGATCGCGTTCTCCGGCGAGTACGACGGCAACACCGACGTCTATCTCATTGCCGCGGCCGGCGGCGAGCCGCGCCGCCTGACCTGGCACCCGGACCTGGATCTGGTGAACGATTTCACGCCCGACGGCGCGAACGTGCTCTTCGAATCCCCGCGCGAGGTCGCCAACGACCGTCTGCGCCAGCTCTTCACCGTGCCGGTGGCCGGCGGCCATCCCGAGCGCCTGCCGCTGCCCAGCGGCTTCGACGGCGCGTATTCGCCGGACGGCACGAAGATCGCCTACGCGCCGCAGCGCCGCGCCTTCGAGCAGTGGAAGAACTATCGCGGCGGCACCGCCTCGCGGATCTGGATCTGCACGCTCGCCGACCTGTCGGTGCAGCAGATCCCGCAGCCGGCCGGCCGCTGCAACGACGTGGATCCGATGTGGATCGGCGAGCGCCTCTATTTCGCGTCCGATCGCGACGGCGAGTTCAACCTTTATTCCTTCGACGCGCGCAGCAAGAAGGTCGAGCGGCTGACGCAGCACGAGGACTTCCCGGTCACTGGCCCCGTGGCCGGCGGCGGCCGCATCGTCTACGAGCAGGCAGGATGGCTGCATCTCTACGATCCGCAGAGCGCGCGCGCGCAACGCCTGCAGATCGGCGTGGCGGCGGACCTGATCGAGACCCGCCCGCGCTTCGTCTCCGGCGAGCAATACCTGCGCGGCGCATCGCTGTCCCCGTCGGGGGCGCGCGCGGCCGTCAGCTTCCGCGGCGAGGTTCTGACGGTGCCGGCCGAGAAGGGCGATCCCCGCAATCTCACGAATACGACGGGCGCGCACGAGCGGCATCCGGTCTGGTCGCCGGACGGCAAGACCGTGGCCTACTTTTCGGACGAGAGCGGCGAGTATCAGCTGGTGCTGGCGCCGCAGGACGGCAAGGGCGAGCGCCGCGTGCTGCCCCTGGGCGGCGCGGGCTTCTACGAGGATCCGTCGTGGTCGCCTGACTCGCAAAAAATTTCATTCCTTGACAATTCGCAGTCGCTGCTGTGGATCGACTTGGCCAGCGGCCGCGTCACGAAGGTGGATCAAGAGCCGGTCTACGGCGTGCTCTCGACGATCCCGCACGCTTGGTCGCCGGACTCGAAGTGGCTGACATACGCCGTCTCCACCCGCACCGGCTTCCGCCAGGTGAAGGTGCACGAGCTCGCCACCGGCGCGACGCAGGCGGTGACGGACGGCCTCGCCGACGCCACCAATCCGGTCTTCGACGCCAACGGCAAGTATCTCTATCTCACGGCCTCCACGGACGCCGGCCCGTTCCTGACCTGGTTCTCGCAGGCCAGCTCCGACATCGAGTCCACCAACTCCCTCTATCTCGTGGTGCTGGCCGGCGACGAGCCTTCGCCCTTCGCCGCCGAGAGCGACGAGGAATCAGTCGCCGAGGCCGCCGCTGCGGCCGAGCCGGACGCCGGCACCGAAGCCGCCGCAGCGGAGGCCGGCGCCGAGGAAGTCAGCGTGCGCATCGACTTCGCGGGCATCGGCCAGCGCATCCTCGCGCTGCCGCTGCCGCCGGCCTATTACGCCGGCCTCGCGGCAGGCCAGCACGGGCAGGTCTTCTATCTCAAGTCCGAGCGCAGCGACTTCAACAACGGCCCCGGCGGCACCGCGCTCACACGCTTCGATCTGACGTCACGCAAGGAAACGCAGCTGCTGGCGGGCGTGCATGGCTTCGACCTGGCGGCCGGCGGCGAGAAGGCGCTGGTGGTCACCGACGGCGGCCTGTTCGTGCGGCCGCTCGGCGACGCGCTCGATCTGAGCGAGGGCCGGCTGGCGATCGACCGCATCCAGGTGCGCGTGGATCCGCGCGCTGAGTGGGCGCAAATCTTCGACGAAGCCTGGCGCATCAATCGCGACTACTTCTACGACCCGGGCATGCACGGCGCCGACTGGAACGCGATGAAGGCGAAGTACGCGCAGTTCCTGCCCCACCTCGCCATCCGCCGGGACCTCAACCGCGTGCTGCGCGGCCTCTGCTCCGAACTCGCCGTCGGCCACAGCGGCGTCGGCGGCGGCGACACCCTCGTGGAGGCTGACGCGGTGCCGGGCGGATTGCTCGGCGCCGACTACGCGATCGAGAACGGGCGCTACCGCTTCGCCAAGGTGTACGGCGGCCTCAACTGGACTCCGGATCTGCGCGCGCCCCTCACCGAGCCGGGCGTGAACGTGCAGGCCGGCGAGTACCTGCTGGCGGTGGATGGCCGCGATCTGACATCCGCCGAAAGCGTGCATGCGCGCTTCGAGAATACCGCCGGCCGCCGCGTCGAGATCACGGTCGGCCCCAACGCCGACGGCAGCGGCTCCCGCACCGTGACCGTGGTGCCGGTGGACGGCGAACAGGCGCTGCGCAACCGCGACTGGGTCGAAGGCAACATCGCCAAGGTCACGGCCGCCACGCAGGGCCGCGTCGCCTACGTGCACGTGCCGGACACCGCGTTCCAGGGCCACCAGTACTTCAAGCGCTACTTCTTCCCGCAGTCCGATCGCGAGGCCATCATCGTGGACGAGCGCCACAATTCGGGCGGCTCAATCGCCGACTACTACCTGGACATTCTCAGCCGCCCCTACGTGGCGCACTGGGCGATGCGCTACGGCGCCGATCTGGTCTCGCCGCAGGGCACGATCTTCGGGCCCAAGGTGATGATCATCGACGAAGACGCCGGATCCGGCGGCGATCTGCTGCCCTGGATGTTCCGCAAGTTCGGGCTCGGCACGCTGGTGGGCCGCCCGACCTGGGGCGGGCTGGTGGGCATTCTCGGCTTCCCGGTCCTGATGGACGGCGGCGGCGTGACCGCCCCCAACGTCGGCATCTGGACCGAGGACGAAGGCTTCACCGTGGAGAACGTCGGCGTGCCGCCGGACGTGGAAGTCGAGCAGTGGCCCGCCGACTGCGCGAACGGCCGCGATCCGCAGTTGGAGAAGGCGATCGCGATCGCGCTGGCGGAATTGGCGAAGAATCCGCCGCAGCGGCCGGTGCGTCCGCCGTTCCCGAAACGCGCGCGCTAGATGCCGTAACTCAGAGACACAAAGACCTGCAGGCCGTCCATCTCCAGGTCCCCGAGGGCGTTGCCGAGGTCCACGCTGGTGTCGGACCAGCGCACGCCCATGCCGACGAAACTGCGCGAGGGCAGCGCAAATTCGAAGCCGGCGCGGGCGTACCAGCCGCTGCCGAAGCCCTCGCCATCGGCATCGAGTGAAGAACCGGTCTGGTCGTACTCGATGAACTGCATCATCGGACCGGCGGCGCCGTAGAAGCGCAGTTTGTTGCCGACGAACTTGCTGACGAAGGGACCGCCGTAGAGGTCGAAGACCAGCATGTCCACGTCCACCGCGATCGCGGCGCCGCCGCCGCCGGCGACGAAGGCCTCGGCGTTGGCCCGGCCGGCGAAGGACAGCATGCCTTCGAGGCCGACGTCAATCCGGTCGCCGCCGAGCTTCCACTGGCCGCCGCCGCCGATCACGGGCATCTGGTCCAGATCGCCGTTGTCCCCGTCCACGGTGCCGCCGACGTCCACGGTGGACATCTCGCTGATGCCGAAGAAGCCTTGCATCATCGCCTGGCCGGTGCGCCAGCGGAACTGGTCGTTGGAGGGCCGCGGACGGGCGCCGGCGGGATCCTGACTGACGAATTCAGGCTGAATCTGCGCCGCGGCGGTGGAAGTGACGGCGCCGAGGCTGAGCAGAAGGGCAAGGGTGCGCGGGAACTGCATGGCGGGAATCCTACCGGCGCCAGCGCAGCAGCAAGACCGCCAGCACGACCGCGCCCAGGAGCACCAAGCCCACCTGGAGGAAGCGGAGAGCGGCGTGGTCGAGAGCCTCTTCGCCGCGGGTCACCGTTTCGTCGAGCAGCTTCTGCGCTTCCGGCAGGCTGGCCTCGAGGCTGGTCACCAATTCCCGCAGTTCGGCGGCTGCCTGCCCCACCTGCTCGGCGGTGCGGCCATATTCGGCGATGTCGAAGGGTTTGCCGGGCTCGACCGGGGCGGACGAGTCCGCGGCCGTCGCAGCGGCCGACGCGTCGGCGCCCGTCGCCTCCGGCTTGTCAAACCGCCCCACGAAGGCGTCGAGGGCCAGGAGCGCCGCCGTCAACTCGGCGGACATGTCGCGGCCGGCGGCGAGCGCGGCCTGGGTTTCTTGCAGCAGGCTCTCGAGCGGAGCCTGCGTCTGCTCCAGGTCCGCCAGCAGGCCTGCGCGCTGTGCCTCCAGCACTTGGCCAACCTGAGTCAGCGCCGCTTCGCGCTCGGCGCTGACCGCGGCAAAGAGTTCCGCGCGCTGCGCGTCGAGCAGTTCGCCGGCCTGCACGAGCGCGGCTTCGCGCTCGGCGCTGAGGGCCGCGGGCAGAGCCGCCGTCGTCGCGGCGACGCTTTCGACGGAAGCGGTGACGCGCTCGACTTCGTCGAGCAGGCGGCGCACTTCCTCCGAGTCGCGCAGGGCCAGAGTGCGGAACTCGACTTCGGCGGCCACCAGCCGCGGCATGCGCTGGAAGGCGTAGAGCGCGCGCATGCCGAACTGCCGGATCAGCTCCATCTCGCGCATCGCCGGTTCGAGTCCGGACATCGGATCCAGCTTGAGGTGGTCCGCCAGGCTGGGGCCCGGCTGGCCGGCCGGACCGGCGCCCGCGGCCAACTGGCCGAATCCAGGGAATTCCAGCAGCGAGCTTTCCGTCAACTGAGGATGCGTGGCGCGCCAGTCGGCAATGACGGCGCGCGCCTGCAGCACCTCGGCGTCCGGGAGATAGCGCTGCAGCAACAGCCAGCCGTCATCCGCAGCCCTCTGATGCGCGAGGAGCATCGGCCGCGCCGCCTCACCCCACACGACGGGGACCCAGTAATCCTCTTGCAGGTAACTGAGGATGGTCGAGTAGATCACCAGATCGAGAACCGCCGTCAGCGAATTGGGCCCGGTGGCGATCTGCGTGGTCCAGCGCAAGGACTCCAGGCGCCAGCGCGCGGCCTGCAACTCCGCCGCCGGCGTGCCGGCGACCTCTTCGAAGCGTTGCGTCGCCTCCTCGCAGCGCAGCACGATCACGTCCGCGAAGCGCAAGAGGTCCGGCAGCAGTTCTTCCGTCGGCTTGGCCGGCGCCTCGCTGCCCGGCACGACGGCGCGCACCATGCGCTCGGGCGCCTCGACGGCGGTGTTCCACAAGCCGCATCCCGGCAGGAGCAGAACAAGCCATGCCAGACCGAGGCGGCCGCGCAGCATGGCTCGGCTCAGAACCAGAAAGTCAGGCCCAGCAAGGCGCCTTCGAAGCTCATGTCCACGTCCGCGCTGCCGCTTTCGAAGGCGTAGTCGAGGATGCGGTAGCCGGCGTCGAGGCTGCCCCACTTGGCGAACCGAAACGCGATCATGCCGTTGGCCTGCCAGGTGAAGTCGGAATCGCCGGCGCCCATGTCGCCGTAGATCATCAGGCTCCAGCGTTGACCCAGAGTCCAGGAGGCGCGTCCGGCGAAAAAGCCGTCGAACACGTTGGCGTCGCCGCTGGTGGTGACCGGGCCGACGCTCAGTTCGGCGTCCATCTGGGTCCAGCGCAGTCCCGCGCCGAATTCCAAGGGCGCGGTGTCCGAGATGCGGGTGAGGCTGGCGAACTGCAGGATGGTCGTGTCCAGTTCACCTTTCGTGGCGGCGCCGGACTGGCGCTCACCGTCCTGCTCGAGGCCCATGTAGATGAAATCGGCGAGCACGCTGACGCGTCCGCTGCGCCCTTCGACGAAGACCAGGCCGGCGCCGTCCATGTTGTCCAACAGGTCGCCGAAGTCGGCGCCGAAGTCCACGCCGGCGGAGCGCACGCTGGCGGATCCGTCCACCTGCACGGCCCACAGATACGGAGCTGCGCGCCAGGTCCAGGCGTCGGCGGCCGCAGGCTCCTGCGGTGCAGCGAGAGCGAGCAAGCTGAGGATTGTGAGCATGAGCTGGTTGGGGCGTATGTTAACAGTCGACGAATCTCAGGGGCGCGGCCCGCTCTTCACGGGGCGAAAGCCCACGTGCTCGAGCCCGGTGTCCGGCGGGCAGGCCATGCGGGCGCTGGGCCGGTAGCTTGCGCAGTAAGAATCGTTGCAGAGAAAGGAGCCGCCGCGTTGCACGCGCACTTCGGGCTCGTGCGGATTGCGCGGGTCGTAGCTCTGCGGCGGGCCTTGCGGATTCGCCACGACGGCGCCGGCGCCGAACTCCAGAATCCGGCGCGCGTAGGTGTCCGGCCGGTAGAGGTCGCTGCACCACTCCCAGACGTTGCCGGACACGTCGTAGAGGCCGTAGCCGTTCGGCGGAAAACTGCGGACCGGCGCGGCGCGCTGGAAACCGTCTTCGGCGGAGTTCACCGCGGGGAACTGGCCTTGCCACACGTTGGCGCGCGAGGCGTCCACGGGCTCCCCCCCCCAGACGTTGACTTGGCCGTCGAGGCCGCCACGCGCGGCGAACTCCCACTCGGCCTCGGTCGGCAGGCGCAGGCCAGCCCACTCGCAGTAGGCCGTCGCGTCGCGATAGGCGACGTGGACCACGGGATAATCATCCTTGCCTTCGATGGAGCTTCCGGGGCCGGCGGGATGACGCCAGTCGGCTCCGTGCATCCACGACCACCACTGGAAGAAATCGTCGAGGCTCACGGGGCCGGAAGTGGGCTTGAAGACCAGGGATCCTGGCTCCAGCAAGTCGTCGGCGGGCTTGGGCGTGCCGGGCGGCACCTGCTTCTTCATCTCCTCCCAATCCACCGGGCGCTCAGCGAGAGTTTTGTAGCCGGTGGCCTTCACAAATTCCGCAAATTGCGCGTTGGTGACCTCGGTGACGCTCATCCAGAAGCCGTCCACACGCACGCGATGCAGCGGCGACTCGTCCTGCCGCGCCAGAGGGTCCGTGCTGCCCATCGTGAATTCGCCGCCGGGAATCCAGACCATGCCCTTCGGCGCGGCCGGGGGCGCAGGGCTGCAAGCCAGCGCGAGCAGCGCCGCGCCGAAGGGCAAAACCCGCTTCATCCGCGGGATTCTAGCCGTCGCTTACTCCATGTCGGCGCTATCATTCGCGCGTTTCCTGACCCATCAACAAAACATGCTGACTCCTGTTCGCCTGCTCCTCGCCGTCGCCGCCGTCATGGCTGCGCCTTCCGCCGGCTTCGCGCAACAGGCCGCGCCGCCCAACATCCTCGTGATCTGGGGCGACGACGTCGGCTACTGGAACGTCAGTGCCTACAACCAGGGCATGATGGGCTACAGGACGCCCAACATCGATCGCATCGCCAAGGAAGGCGCGCTGTTCACCGACTGGTACGGCCAGCAATCGTGCACGGCGGGCCGCGCCGCCTTCATCACCGGCCAAGTCGGCTTCCGCACGGGCATGCTCAAGGTGGGTCTGCCGGGAGCGAAGGAAGGCTTGCAGCCGCAGGACGTCACCATCGCGGATCTGCTGAAGGCGCGCGGCTACCTCACCGGCCAGTTCGGCAAGAACCACCTCGGCGACCTCGACGAGCACCTGCCCACAGCGCACGGTTTCGACGAATTCTTCGGCTCGCTCTATCACCTGAACGCGGAAGACGAGCCCGAGCATCCGGACTACTTCAAGGATCCGGAGCTGCGCAAGAAGTACGGCACGCGCGGCGTGATTCACTGCTGGGCCAACGCCGACGGCAGCCAGCGCATCGAGAGCACCGGCCCGTTG
>CAYVPL010000116.1:0-8494 GCA_964453755.1 uncultured Planctomycetales bacterium | reverse complement strand
TGGCGAGCCGACCGGACTGGAAGTGGTGCGCGCGCAATCGGGCCTGGCCGTGCTGGAGGCGGAGTGGACCGGACGCTCCTGCCACGCCGCGCACGTCGGCCGCGTGGCGCACGAGAACGCGCTGCTCAAGGCGGCGCGCGATCTCGCGGGATTTCCGCCTTGCCTCAACGTGGGCGAGGCCCATCCGCTCTGCGGCATCAGCACGGTGGCGGCCACGGTGCTGAGTTCCGGCGAGCGGCACAACAAGGTGCCCGACCGCGCGCTGGCGGTGCTCGACGCGCGCCTCGCGCCGGGCTGCGACGCCGAGCGCGCGCGCGCAGCGGCTGCGCAACTGCTGCCACAGGCCAGCGTGCGTGTGCGTTCAGCCCGCCTGCGCCCCTTCGAGACCGCCGCCGCGCATCCGGTCGTGCGCGCGGCGCTGGCCGCAGCCGGCCGCGATGCCGCGATCGGCTCCTCGACGATGTCAGACATGGCCCTCCTGCAGGGCGTGCCGGCCGTGAAGTGCGGCCCCGGCCGCACCGAGCGATCGCACACGCCGGACGAATTCGTGACCCGCGACGAGCTGGAAGCCGGCCGCCGCTTCTACGCCCGATTCCTCGAACTGGCGCCCGTGGCGCAACCCGCATGACCCACAACCGCCCGATCTGGGACCGCGGCCAAGCCGTGGACGCCGAAATGCTGGCCTTCACCATCGGCGACGACTGGGCGATGGACCGCGCGCTGATCGCGCACGATCTGCGCGCCTCGCTGGCTCACGCGGACGCGCTGCGCAAGGCCGAGGCGCTGGACGCCGCGGCGCACGCGAAGATCCGCGCCGGACTCGAGGAGCTGGAGCGCGAGCACGCCGAAGGCGCGTGGACCGTAGAGCCGGCCGACGAGGACGTGCACAGCGTGGTGGATCGGCGCCTGACCGAGAAGATCGGCGAAGACGGCAAGCGCCTGCACACCGGGCGCAGCCGCAACGAGCAGGTGGCCTGCGCCGTGCGGCTCTGGCTGCGCGAGGCGGCCTCTTTGACTTCCGAAGGCTTGAACGCGCTGATCGCGGCGCTCGACGAAGTCGAATCCGCGCGCGGCAAGCTGCCGCTGCCGGGCTACACCCATCTGCGCCGCGCCATGCCCTCGACGATCGGCGACTGGGCCGGCGCCCATGCCGCGGCCTTCCGCGCCGACGCCGCCGAATTGGGCGCCGCCGGCGAGCGCTGGCGCAAGTGCCCGCTCGGCAGCGGCTCCGGCTACGGCCTGCCGCTCAAGCTGGACCGCCGCTTCCTGGCGCGCACGCTGGGCTTCGCCGGGCCGGAGCATCCGGTGACCGCGGTGCAGCACGGGCGCGGGCGCGCGGAACTCGCCTATCTCACTTCCTTGGAAGGCGTCGCGCTGGACCTCGGCAAGCTCGCGGCCGATCTCTGGCTCTACACCAGCGCGGAGTTCGGCTTCGCGGCGCTGCCGGAATCCTTCACCACCGGCTCCTCGCTGATGCCGCACAAGCGCAATCCGGACCTGCTCGAACTCGTGCGCGCTCACGCCCGCCAGACCGTTGCCGACCGCGCCGCGCTGCTGGCGGTGCTCGCCGACCTGCCCAGCGGCTATCACCGCGACTTCCAGCTGATCAAGCCGCCGCTGTTCCGCGCCCACGCGCGTGTGGCGGCGATGCTGCCGCTGGTGGCGCGCATGCTGCCGCTCCTGCAGTGGCAGGAGGAGGCGCTGCGCCACGCCGCCGCCGATCCCGCCCTGCAGGCCACCGCGCGCGCCCTGGAAGCGGCCGCCAAGGGCGTGCCCTTCCGCGAGGCCTATCGCGCGGTGGCCGGCGAGGCGCCTAAAGAAGTTCGGTGAACCGGGTGCTGACGCGGCAGCCGGTCTTGTCCGCGGCCTGGAAGTGCGCTGTGCGGCCGCTCAGCGAGGGCGGGATGAGAATCGTCAGAGAGGCGCCGCCGGAGTTGTTGGTCATGGCGGAGCCCAGCAAGGTCGGGTTGGCGATGTCCAGCTGGACTCCGGCGCATCCGGGAACCGGCGTGGATCCCGTCCGCACGGACGCCAGGAAGTAGACGCGGTTGCCTGGCGTGCCCCAGCTCGTGAAGAGCCCGTTCGGTCCGCCGGCGGCGCCCGGCACGATGAAGTCGAAGGTGAATTCGTACTCGACGAGATAGCCGAGGACCGTCCCCACCGTGTCCGTGACGTCGTTCCACGCGGAGGAGCGCGTCGGCGCCGGATTGAAGAAGAAGTGCAGGGCGTTCTCGGTGTTGCCCGAGTTGTTCGGCTCGCCGGCGGCCCAGTTGGTGAAGCTCCAGGTCTCGCCGGTCACCCAGGTCCAGCCGCCGGCCGGCTCGGCGGAGCCGGGCGTCTGCCAGCCGCCCAGCCACGGCCCGATGTTGGAATTGAACGAGTCCGGATACCAGAACTGCGGGGCATCCACCAGGCCGAAGCAGAATCCGTTCTCACTGGCTGATGTGACCGTGGCCAGGTGGCCGCCCGCGCCCAGGGCGGCGGCGTGCGCCCCGTGCCAATCGATGCCGGCCGGCTCGTGCACGGCTTCGTACCAATGGCCGTTGCCGCCGGCGCCGGGCGACCAGTGCACCGCCTGGGCGGCGGCGAGTGAGCAGAGGAAGAGGGAGATCATCATGTCAGAGGGGTTGGAGTTCGAGGAGCGCGCCGTCGCTGTCGCCGAAGGATTCGACGGGACAGCCGAGGGCGTCGAGCAGGGACACGTAGAGATTGCAGAGCCGCGTGTCCTTGGGGCAGGCCAGATGGCGGCCCGTGACCGCGCGCCCGCCCCAGCCGCCGACCAGCGCGATCGGCAGGTCGAAGGGCTCGTGGCGGTTGCCGTCGCGCAGCGCGCCGGCGAACATCAGCACCGTGTTGTCGAGGACGGTCTTGCCCTCTTCGCCCTCCGGGAAGGAGCGCAGGCGCACAGCCAGTTCGGCGACGCGCGCGGCGTGCCATTCCTGGATCAACTGGTAAGGCCGCCACTTCTCTTCCTTGTCCTCGTGGTGCGAGAGCTCGTGATGCGCGCCCGGCACTCCCGGCAGGAAGGAAAAATTCCGGCCTGACACCGAGTTGCCGAACATGAACGTCGCGTAGCGCGTGGCGCCGGTGGCGAAGGCGAGCGCGAGCAGCTCGAGCATCGCGCCGACGCGGGCCTGGAAGTCCTCGGCTTCGAGACCGGCCGGGCGGTCCGCTTCGGGCAGTCCGGCGCCCTCGGCGCGCAGAGCGCGCACGCGCTCCAGCCGCCGCTCGACCTCGCGCACGGACTCGAGGTATTCGTCGAGCTTGCGGCGATCGGCCGCGCCGACTTTGCGCTGCAGGCTGGCAGCCTCGCCGGCCACGAGATCGAGCACCGAATCCGTGGCGGGATCGCCGGCGCGGCGGCCGCCGCGGAAGAGCCGCTCGTAGACCCGCGCCGGATCGATCTCCTTCGGCGCCGGCTCGTCGGGCGACTTCCAGGACAGCGTGGCGCCGTAGACCGTGCTGTAGCCCATGTCCACCTGGCGCGAGGCCGGATCCATGCCGAGCTCCAAGGAGGGCAGCAGCGTGTCCTGGCCGAGGCGCTGCGCCGCGAACTGGTCCACGGTGGTGCCGCAGCGCACGTCGCGGCCGCCGGTGCGGCGCACCTTGGCCCCTGACAGCAGCGAGGTGGTCTTCACGTAGTGCCCCTCGCCCTCGTTGGCGTTCCAGTTGCGCAGATTCGAGGGCACCAGCAGCAGGTCCCGCACCGGTGCGAGCGGCGCCAGCGTCTTTGACAATTGAAAACTCTCGCCCGCCCCCGACGGCGTCCAGTCCGGCGCCCACACGCCGTTGGGCATGAAGAGGCAAGCGAAGCGAAGCTTCGCTTGCCTCGCGCGCCCACTTGCGGGCGCATCAGGTAAGGGTGCTCCGATTCCCGCTCCTGTCTTTCCTCCCCCCATCGCCTCCAGCCAAGGCAGCGCCATCATCGCCCCCGCTCCGCGCAGCAGCGCGCGCCGGGAAATCGGGGGCGGTGTGGGGCTCATGGCAGGGGGCTCACGGGGCAGCGCGGCGGGTCAGGAAAGGCGGACTCTCCACGATACCCAACAAAAGCGCGCTGAAACGCCCATCCTGCGCCAAGCAGTCGGACGCCAACTGGTCGAGCAGCGCGCGGTCGGCGTAGGCGCTGGCCCGGCCCACCGCGTAGACGAAGAGGCGATCGGCGGCGGCGCGGGCGAAGGCCTGCTGCCGCGCCAGCAGCGCGTCCTTCAGGCCGGTCATGCCGGCCAGTTCGGTGCCGTCGGGCAGGACGCCGCGGGCGTCCACCGGGCCGCCGGCGTCGGCGTCGCGCCATTTGCCGATGCCGTCGAAATTCTCCAGCGCGAAGCCGAGCGGATCCATCACGGCGTGGCAGCCCGCGCAGGCCGGATCGGCGCGATGGCGCTCAAGGCGCGCGCGGGGAGTTTGGCCGTCGTCCACCTTGTCGTCCTCCGGCAACTTGCCGGCCTCCGGCGGCGGCGGCTGCGGCGGATCGGCGAGCAAGGTTTCGAGCACCCAGCGGCCGCGCAGCACCGGGCTGGTGCGCAGCGGGTAGGAGGTGATTGTCAGAGATGCGCCCCAGGCCGGCGCGCCGCCGCGGCTGCGGTCCGGCAGCGCCACTTCGCGCATGGCGCCGCCTTCGACGCCGGGCACGCCGTAGTGAGCAGCCAGGCGGTCGTTGAGGAACGTGGTGGGCGCATCCAGCAGCAACAGGATCGAGCGGTCTTCGCGCGCCAGCGCCTCGCAGTGGAGCGCCGCCTCCTCGTAGAAGGGCCGGCGCAAGTCCTTGCCGTAGAAGTCCGGGTACTTGCGGATGTCCACCGCCAGATCGAGCACGCCGCGGAAGCCGAGCCACTGCGCGAAGAAGTCGTCGGCCAGCGCCCGGATGCGCGGATCGGCCAGCATGCGGCGCACTTGCTGCGCGCGGCCCTCCGCAGTCAGCAGGCTGCCGTCGGCGGCGGCGGCGAAGAGCTCCGCGTCCGGCATCGTGGACCAGAGCAGGTAGGAGAGGCGCGTGGCGAGCTCCCACGCGTCGAGCGGGCGCGCGCGCGCGCCGGCCGGCGCGGGCAGTTCGCGCTCGACGCGGAACAGGAAGTGCGGCGACAGCAGCGTCGCGGCCAGGGCGGGCCGCAGCGCCTCGGCGAAACCGGCGCCGCGCGCGCGCGCGGCCGTCCACAGGACGAGGCGCTCGTCCAGCTCCGCAGGAGTCGCGGGGCGACGGAATGCGCGCGGCAGGAAGTCCGCCAAAACGGCCCGCGCCGCGGCCTCGTCCTCCGCCAGCTGCCCAGTTTCCGCCAGCGTCCCAGTCCCCCGCGCGGGCGCGAGCAGGCGCTCCCGCGCGGCAGCGTCGGCGTAGACCGCGTCGAGGGTCGTGTCCACCGCGTCCAGATATTTCTCGGCGAGCAGCGGCGAAACCCACAGTCCGCCGCCCATCGAGTCGAAGCCGTCGGCGGCGGGATCGTCGGGCAGGTCGCGCGCCGGATCGTGGCTGACGCCGAAGAGGTCGCGAATGGTGTTGCGGAATTGGGAACGATTGAGGCGGCGCAGCACGACTTCGCCGGGATCGCCGGCGGCGGCAGCGTCCGCCTGCGCCAGCAGGGCCGATGCGAGAGCCACGGCTGCGGCGCGTTCGGCATCCGCGGGCTGCTGCTCCGCCTTCGCCGGCGGCATGTCGCCGGCGGCCAGCATCTCGCGGAGGGCGAAGAGCAGGTCCGGATCGGCGAGAAAGTCGGCGTCGGCGACGAAAGGGGACAGATCCACGCCGCCCTTGGGCTTCGTCGCGCCGTGGCACTCGGCGCAGTAGGCGCGAGCGAAGTCCGCCAACCCCTCCCCCGCCGGCGGCGGGCGCAAGGTCAGAGTCAGCGCCGCGGCGGCGAAAGGAAAGGCGAAGGTCGCGAGCGGCCGCAGCGGGAGAAGCGGCCGCATGACGATTCCTACAAGGCGCGCAGCGCCTCGACGGGCTTGAGCCGCGCGGCGCGCAACGCGGGCACCAGCCCGCCGAGCAGGCCGAGCAGGAAGGCCAGGAAGAAGGACTTCGCAGCCAGAGCCAGCGAGAGGTCGAAGCCGAAGGACACGTCCGTGAACGTGTTCCAGTTCATCATGCCGGTGCGCAAGCCGTCGAAGGGCAGCGCGAGCAGCAGGCCGAGCGCGCCGCCCAGCAAGCCGATCAGAGCCGACTCCAGCAGCAGAGCCAGCACCACGTCGCGGCGCCGGTAGCCGATGGCCATCAAGACGCCGACCTCGTGCGTGCGGGAAGAAATGGCGGCGCTCATCGTGATGGCGGAGCCGATCACGGCGCCCAAGGACATGATCACGGTGAGAATGCCGGCCAGCACCGTGAGCATGCCGCCGAGCCGGTCAGTCTGCGCCAGCATGTAGGCCTTGTCCGTCATGAACTTGGAGGCGACGCGCGGATCGTCCTCCAGCGCCAGCGTCACCGCCGCCACGTCGGTGTCCTCGCGCAGCGCGGCCATCACGCGCTGGTAGTAGGGCCGGTCCAGCGCTTCCATCATGCGCTCGACGTCGCCCCACACCTCGCCGCCCTGCGCGCCGGCCATTTCGTAGACGCCGACGACCTGGAAGGGCGTGGTGTTGAGCACCAGCGTGTCCCCCACCCGGCAATTCTTCATGCGTTCGGTCAGCGGCTTGCCGACCACGATCTCGTCGCTGCCCCACTGCAGCCAGCGGCCTTCGACGATGCGCGCGCGATCGCCGTGGATGGCGAGCGAAGCCGGCTGGATGCCGCGCAACGGCACGTTGGTCTTGCCGCCGTTGATCTGCTCGAGGAAGACCGCCAGGAAACTCTCGGCGGCCGCCAGGGGCCGGCCGTCGGGTCCGGGCGCGATTTCCGGCCGTTCCTTGATGATGATGTCCACGCGGTCGCGTGCGATGCCGCTTTCGCCTTCCGAGTTCGCGCCGGGCCGCAGGTAGATGCCGACGTCCTCGCGGCCGCCCACGTCGTAGGCGCGGCGAAAGCCGTCGCGCAGCGAGAACACGCCGGCGAACACGGCGACGGTCATCGCCACGCCGAGCGCCGTCAGCGCCGTGGTGGATTTGCGCACCGCAAGGTTGCGCAGCGGGTAGGAGAAGGGAAGTGCCATCAGCCCTCGTTGCGCAACGCTTGAGTGGGGCGCAGGCGCGCGAGCAGCAGCGCGGGCGCGAGTCCGGAAACCGCGCCGACGACCAGCAGGGAGCCGACTCCCAGCAGCAGCGTCTGGTCGGCGACGGCGAAGTTGGGGATCATCGTGCCGAGCGAGCCGCGGATGCCGGCTTCCATGCCTTTCGTGAGCCCGACGCCGAGCGCCACTCCCAGCGCGGTCAGCAGCGCGGCTTCGCCGAGCATCGAGCGCGCGATGGCGCCGTCCGAGAAGCCCAGCGCTTTGAGAATTCCTGTCTCCGCCACGCGCTGGCGGCCGGCCAGCAGCAGGGCGTTGATGACGGCGAAGAACACGGCCACGACGATGGCGCCCCCGATCATGGACACGAACATCGGCACGTTGCCCATCATGGACACGAAGCCGGCTTGGAAGGCGCCCTCGGTGGTGGTGGTCGTGCGCTGCGGACCGTTGGTGAAGAGCCCGTCCACGGCGGCGATCACTTTGGCCGAATCGGCGCCGGCCTCGAGATTGATGGCGTAGGCGCCGCAACCGTCGGGGCCGGTCGCGAGGCCGGCATCAAGGCTCTCCAGCAGATAGTCCTGCCGGAACCACATCGTCATTCCGTCCACGTTGCTCTTCAGGGGCTCGTAGAGGCCGACCACGTTGAAGTCCCAGGCGGCGCCGTCCTGCAGTTGAAAAATCGTGCCCATGATCGGCACGGTGTCGCCGACCTTCCAGCCGTACTTGCGCCCGAGATCCACGCCGATCAGGCAGCCGCGGCGGTCGGCGCGCAGCGCCTCCAGCGCCGCGGGACCGGCCGCAGCGCCGGTGGCGCCGCCCGGACCTTCGACGATCGCCATCTCCCGCTCGTACATCGGAAAGAAGGAATCGGGCTTCACGCCGAACTGCGCGAAGAAATTCTCCGGCGCCTGGTAGTAGCCGCCGAACCACTGGAAGGGCGTGACGTCGTCCACGCCGTCCACGCCGCGGATCTGCGCCTCGTAGCCGCGCGGCAAATCCACGTAGAGGCTCACCGAGCTCTGCATGAAGAGGCGCGCGCTCGAGGATTGCGTGACGGCGGAGTTGAGGGAAGTCAGCAGCGAAATGAGAAAGCACAGCAGGAAGAAGGCCAGCCCCATGGCGAAAATGGTGAGGCCGGAGCGAATCCAGTGCACGCGCGGGTGCCGGAAAGCCAGAATCCAGGGCGTGGCGCTCACCGGACCGCCGCCTCGCGCCGCGCTTCGACCAGCACGCCTTTGTCGAGCTGCATGGTTTTACCGGCCTTGCCGGCCGCGGTGAGATCGTGCGTCACCATCAGGATGGTCTTCTTCATTTCCTCGTTGAGGCGGCGCATCAACTCCATCACGGCGTCGGCGCTGGCGCGGTCGAGGTCCCCGGTCGGCTCGTCGGCCAGCAGGATG
>CAYVPL010000115.1:0-8500 GCA_964453755.1 uncultured Planctomycetales bacterium | reverse complement strand
GGTCCCAGGCGGCCAGGAGCGCGGCCCCGGCGCGGGCGTCCGGCACGCGCGCCAGGGTGGCGACTGCGGCAGCCTGCAAATCCGGCGCGTTGGAGCCGCTCAGGAGTTGGTCCAGGATGGACAAATCCTCGGCCAGCGAGTTCAGGTCGCGGCCCAGCAGCAGCAATGCGCGCTCACGTTGCGCGGGATCTGCCGCCGGATCGGCCGCCAGGCGCCGCGCCGGGGCGCGCAGCGGGGCAAATTGCGCGGCGCCGGCAATGGGCGCGCCTTGACGGTCGGATGCGGCAAGGCAGTGCGCAGCCAATGCCAAGGCTTCGGGCCAGCGTCCGGCGGCCGCGTCGGTCGCCATTTGGCTGCGCAGCGCGGCCAGCGCCGCCTGGTCGCCGGACTGAACGGCCATGCCGACGAGTTCTTCGGCCAAGCCCTCCGGAGCGGCGCCGTACGACTGCAGGCTCAACACGGTCGTGAGAATCGAGCCCAGGTGCGGCAAAGAGGAAGACAGCCATGCGGCTCGTAGATAAGGATCCGGCTCGCGGGCGAGCAGTTGCGCGGCGATGCGCGCGCCCGCCTCGACGCGCGCCGACTCGCCCAGCGTGCAGGCCACCTGCAGCCGGACTTTGACATCCGGATCTTCGGCGCGGGCCGCGACGGCGTCGAAGAGCGCCGCATCCTGGTCGAGCAGCGTCTCGCTCAGCCGGACGGCCTGGCGGCGCACGCCGGGGTGCGGATGGGCCAGTGCCGGCAGCAAATCCTCCGCGCGCAGGGCGCCGAGCTGCTGCAGAATGGCGAGCGCCTGCGCCGCGGCTGCAGGATGCGCGCTGTTTCTGGCCCATGCGCGCAGATCCAACAGCGGCGCGGCGCCGCCCTGCGCGACCAGCCGTGCCTGCGCCAAGTCCCGCAGCGGGCCGTTGGGCGTGTCCAGCGCGGCCGCGAGTTCGGAGCCCGTGAGTTGGTCCAGGCGCGGCACGGCGCGCAGCGGCAGGCCGGCGGGAACGATGCGCCAAATCCTTCCCAAATCCGCGCCGGCGCGCACGTCCAACTGCGCGAGGCGTTCCTCCGGTATCCACGCCGGATGCTCGATCACGAAGCGGGCCATGTCCACGACGTAGAGGGCGCCGTCGGGGCCCGTGCGAACCTGCACCGGCCGGAACCAGGGGTCGGAGGAGGCCAGGAATTCGCGATCGGCCTCTTCGGCGGCGCGCGCACCGGAGAAGCTCGGGCCGTCCTCGCGCAGCACCAGGCGGGTGACCAGATTGTGCACCGGCTCGCAGGTGAAGGAGTTGCCGGCGAGGTCGGCGCCCAGCAGAAGGTCGCGATAGATGCCGACCCCGCAGCCGGAAGTGACGCGTCCGGCGGCGTCGGGTTCGTTGAAGCGCGCGAGAAGCGGGCTGATCGGATACAGGCGGTTCGCTTCCGGGTCGCGCGGCACCAGCACGGAGGCGGGCGGCGGCACGACGTGCGGATTGCGGCGCAGGTAACGCTCTTCGAGCGGATAGTGGCGCAGGATGGTGCCGTTGTCGCAGCCGAAGGCGGCGCCGAAGTCGTCGCGGCAGCGGCCCTGCTGCGTGAGCCCGCTGACGGCCTCGATCGCGCCCGAGTCCGGATGAATGCGGAAGTCGCGGCCGCCGAGTTCCAGGCTGGCGCCGGAAAAGCTGGTGATCGTTCCGGTGGGCAAGCCGCTCGCGCCGTACAGCCAGCCGTCGAGGCCGAGTTCCAGGCTGTTGACGCGGGCCTGAAAATTGTCAGTCCGGAAACCGCTGTAGAGGGCGCGCACCTCGTCGGCGCGGCCGTCGCCGTCATGATCCGCGGCGTAGAGGATGTCGTTCGATGCGCAGATCAGCGCGCCGTCGCGCCACACCGTGACGCCGGTCGGGAAGGGAATCGCGTCGAGAAACGTGGAGCGCCGATCCGGCAGCCCGTCGCCGTCGGAGTCCCGCAGCACGCTGACGCGCCCGCCGGGCGCGCCCGCCCCGTCCATGCCGGACGGATAATCGCGCATCTCGCAGACCCACAGGCTGCCGTCCGGTCCGAAGTCGAGCGCCACCGGGCTCGCGACCAGGGGCTCGGCGGCGACGAGTTCGGCGCGCAGGCCCGCGCGGACGCGCAATGCCGCGAGCGCCTGCGCCGGAGTCTTCGGCGCCACGCCTTCGGTGCGGCCCACGTCCACGCCGAGCACGGTGCGATAGGAGGCGGGAATCTGCGCGCGCACCGCGGCCACGATCTGCGCTTCGATTCCGGCCTGCAGGCGCGTCGGCCGATCGTAATAGACCATCGCGCCTTCCGCCTCGTAGCCGCCTTCGCGCAGGATGCGCTCGGAGGGAACGTAGCAAGGCACGTCGTTGGCGTAGGCCGTGACCCAGAGGCGACTCGCGTCGAATTCGCGCTTGAGGCGCAGCGCGTAATCCACGACCACCTCGCCGGCCAGAAAAACCAGCGCCAAATCTTCGCCGAACGTCCACGTGGCGACGGGAAAGTCGAGATGCGTCGGCAGAGTTTCGCCGCGCTCGAGGCGGTCGAGGTTTTTTTGCGCGTGGTAGGCCACCGCGCCGCCCTGCGCGAGACGCGCCTGCCACTCGTCGCGCGCGGGCAAGCGGTCGAAAGGCAACTGGTGACGCTCGAGCCGGGCCGTCAGCGGACCGGACAGAGGCGCGGCGTCCGCGAGCAGCCGGCCGACCTCGTCGGCGAGCGCGCGCCCGTGGGCCTGCGCCTGCTCCAGTCCGAAGGAGGCGGGATTCGCGTCGGCCCCGCAGCCGATGGTGATCAGGGCCACGGCGCCGGGCTGATCCCGTTCGAGCGCCTCGGCCGCGTATCCGGCCCAATCGCCGCAAATGAAATTGTCATGGCCGCCCAGCGTCGTGCAGTGGCAGGCGTAGTTCGCCACCAAGGCCAGCAGCGCGCCGTCGGCCGCGCGCGCCGCCAGGAAAGGAAGATCGTGATCCGTCGGCCCGCCGGCAGTGCGGCGATTGGCCGCGAAGCTCAGGCTGCCCCGGCCGACGGCGAGACTGCCGGGTTGCAGGGCGTCCACGGCGGCGAGCGCCGCCTCGACCATGCGCTGGCCCAGCAGATCCGAGTAGCGATCGATCCGCTCCTGATGATCCGGCGGCACTTCGGTCCCGAACATGTTGGGAATGGAGTCCCGCAGCATCGGCCCGGTGTGGGTGTGAGTCGAGGCGATCACCAGGCGCTCGCGCGGCAATGCCATCGCGCGCGCCAGCCGCTCCGCCGTGTCCTCGACCAGCCAGGCCGGCACGCCGACGTTGTCCACGGCGATCAGGATCGCGGACCCGTTGCGGCCGTCGTCCACGGCCAGGGCGCGCGCATAGAGACGCTGCACGACGCCCTCCGACTCGGCGCGCCGCCCGCCGTAGCCGGACAGCCGGATCGGCGCGTCCGGCGTCACGTCCACGCGCGCGGCGCCGACGCGGAAGCTCGCCGGCTCCTGCGCCGCGGCCGTGCTCGCGAGCGCGCCGAACAGCAGTGCGGCCAGACCGGCGGCGGGGGGGCGCATCAGGACACCGCGAGCGTATCCTGCGCCCGGCAAGCAGGGCATGAAGACCTACCTCTCCGGCATTCAGCCCAGCGGGCTGCTGCATCTGGGCAACTACTTCGGCGCCATCCAGCAGCACATCGCGCTGCAGGAGCGGCCGGGGCGGCATTTCTACTTCATCGCCGACTTTCACGCGCTGACCACCGTGCGGGATCCGGAGGCGCTGCGCCGCAACGTGTTCGAAACGGCGGTCACCTATCTGGCGCTCGGCCTGGATCCGCAGCGCGCCGTGCTCTGGCGCCAGAGCGACGTGCCGGAGGTGACCGAAATCGCCTGGCTGCTCAGCACCGTCACGGGCATGGGACTGCTGGAGCGCGCGCATTCCTACAAGGACAAGACCGCGCGCGGTTTGGCCGCGAGCGTCGGATTGTTCACTTACCCGATGCTGATGGCGGCCGACATCCTCGCCTACGACGCCGATTTCGTGCCGGTCGGCCAGGATCAGGTGCAGCACGTCGAGATGACGCAGGACATGGCGGGCTCCTTCAACGCCGCCTACGGCGCCGGCGCGCTCAAGCGCCCGGAATGCCTCCTGCCCGCGGCCGGGGCCGCCAAAAAGGTGCCGGGCCTCGACGGGCAGAAAATGTCGAAGTCCTACGGCAACGATCTGTGGATCTTCGAAACCGGCAAGGCACTCAAGAAGCGGGTCAATCAGATCGTCACCGACTCGCGGCCGCCGGAAGAGCCGAAAGATCCTGCCGGGCTCTTTCTCTTCGATTTGCTGGCCCTGTTCCTGGAACCGGCTGAACTCGGCGACTGGCAGGAGAAGGTGCGGCGCGGCGGCGCGGGCGCGCCCGGCTACGGGCATCTCAAGGCGCGGCTGTGCGAAGCGATCGAAGCGCGCTTCGCCGACGCCCGGGCGCGGCGCGAGGAATTGCTGGCGCATCCCGAGCGTGTGGCGGAGGCGCTTGCCGCTGGCGCCGAGCGCGCGCGCGCGCAGGCGCGCACCGTGCGCGACCGCTGCTATCTCGCCTGCGGCCTGCGCTAAAGCGAAGCCGGACTACGGCCCCGGCGCGCGGTGCGGCGGCGGCTGGACGCCGAGCGCGACGAAGTAGATCGGGTTCGAGAACAGATAGGAATCGTTCTGCCAATCGCGCAACTCGATGCGCACCGAGTCGCCGGGCTGGACCGGCACGCTGGCCACGGCGTCGAGCGCGGACGTCTGGAACAGGAAGCTGGCGTGGAGATTGCCGTTGAGCATGACCATCAGCGTGTCGCCGCCGGTGGCCCCGTTCACCGCCACGTGGAAGTTCACGGTGCCGGCCTGAATCGGCACCACGTCGCCCATGCTGAAGGCACCGCCTTGGGCCTCGAACACAAGGTCGCCGTCCGGATCGAAGCGGTTGGGGTCGCCGAAGAAGACCTGGCCGCTGCGGATCGCCTCCAGCCACGACGGCGCATCCGCGCCGGTGGCGCGCAGCCAGCTGCCCCAGCGGTTCAGTCGCTGATGCCAGTACTCGACGTTGTGGTTGTCCGAGACGGCAGTGCCGGTGATGTAGACGCCGTCGGCGCTGAGCAAATCCCAGACGTCCACGTGATTCTGGATCGGGCGCTGGCGCCAGGGATAGCCGACTTCCATCGCGTCACAGCCCCAGGCGCGCGCCGCACGGATGCGGTTGGCCATGATGAGCGCTTCGCCCTCCGAGATGGGATTTTCGCCGGCGCCGGGGCCGAAAATGTGCGCCAAGGAGACCAGGGCGCCCTGCTGATGCAGCAAGTCGATCCCGCTCTGCGGATAATTGTCAGGATCGGAGCTGGGCAGGCGGAAGTCGATCAATTCGGTGACGCCGTTGGGATAGAGCGCGACCAGGTGGTCGCGCGCGTCGTTCGGCACGCCCTGCGCGTCGGGCCCGGCCACTTCCATGCCGACCTCGTGGTGCAAGCCGTTGCTGTAGCGGCTCTGCAGCACGGCCGATTGGGCCTGCAGCAGGGCCAAGTCCGTCGTACCCAGCAGGCTCATGTCGAAGGCATCCAGGTCCAGCGTCAGAGCGCCGCCGTCCTGCGCGAGGAACACCAGGTCAACGTGATAGAGCGCTTGATCGTCGCCCTCGTAGAAGAGCGGCGGCGCGTCCACGGCGGGGCGCATGGTCAGCAGATTCCACTGCCCGGACTGCAGCGCCGGCAATGGCAAGCGCCGCGCGTTGGCTGGAGGATCCGGCGCAGTCATGCCGTCGGGCAAATACTCGATGACGTTCGGCGTGCCGACCGTGGTGCCGTCCGGCCGCGCGGACAGCGTGACGCGCACCAGGAAGGCGGCGTCGCCGGTGATGGATTGCGGCCGGGCTTGCAGGACGATTTGTGGATCCGCCAGCAAGCTCTTGTGATCGGAGTTGCGATCGGCCTCGTAGCTCAGACTGCCCTCGGTCCAAGCGGCGCCGGCGGCGGCCGCTGCCTCGACCCGGAGGTGCTCGGCGCCGGCAGCCGGACTGCCTGAGTCGAAACTCAGGTCGAGGAAACCGCCCGGCGGCTCGACCTCGGTGAATTCGCCGAAGATTTCCGGCGCCTGCTCCTCGCGCAGGCTGCCCTCGAAGCCCATGTGATTCACGAAGAGCCGGGCCATGGTCCGCTCCATGTGGTCGGACCACCAGAGGAGATCGTAGCCGGTGCGGATCGCCTCGCTGCTGTGGTGGTGCATGCTGGCGTTGCCCTCGCTCAGCGAGCCGTGCAGGTGCAACTGCGCCAAATAAGGTTGCCGCAACTCGGGCGTCGGCGGCGCGCCAAGTTTGGTGGCCATCGTGATGCTGGCCGTGGTGATGGCCGTGCCGTTCGGAGAGTAGTTGGCAGCGTCCAGGCCGCTGAGCGACAGCCCGAGCACCTCCACCGGCCACGTGCCGACCGCCTTGCGCGCGAACAGGCTGCTGCCGTAGTTCATGTTGAACTGATCGCCCGGCAACCGGTCGTCCGTCAGCGTGACGATGGCCGCGCGCGTGCCGTCGTAGGGTTTGTCGTGGCCGCTGGCCTCGATGAGCAGGGCGCGCGGGGCGATCGAGCCGCCCGCCGGGTGCTCGAGCACCTGGTAATTGGCGCCGCCCTGTCCGTCGTTGACCTGATAATTGCTGAGCACCAGGGTGCGCGATCCTGCGGCACGGCTGTCGAACTCCTGTTCCAGATCGGTCAGCGAGTCCGCGCCGAAGAGCGTGCCCGTGAAGGTCGGCGCCTGCGTGGAGGCTGCGGTGCCGTCGTAGGTCTTGCTGTCGGACGTGGTGTAGACGTCCAGGACCGCCGGACTGATGCTGCCGCCGGCGTCCACCAGATTCACCGCGTAGTTGGCGCCGCCGTTGCCGTCGTTGACGGTGTAGGAAGACACAGTGAGAGTGCGCGATCCGGCGTTGGCGGAGTCGAACTCCTGGCCCAGGCCGGTGACGGTGTCCGCGCCCAAGGGAGCCGCGCTGGGCACGCCGGAGGAGAGCCGGGTGCCGTCGAAGGCGCGGCTGTCACTGGCCGCGACGATGTCGAGCGGGGCGGGCAGGATGGCGCCCGCTTCCGACCCGTACTCCACCACGTAGTTGGCGCCGCCGTTGCCGTCTTCCACGTTCGCGGGCGCGACCGTCAGCCAGCGGGGGTTGCCAACGTTGCGATCCCAGAAGTGCTGAGTCCAGTCGCCGCTGTCGCCGGTGGCCAAGCTGCCGATCGTGATGACGGGTTCGAGCGTGGAACTGGTGCCGCCGTCGTAGGTGCGGATGTCAGGCGTCGGCGTCACGCGAATGGCGCGCGGGCTGATGGATCCCGCGGCCGGCGTGAACGTCGGTGCGTAGTTGGCGCCGCCGTTGCCGTCTTCGATCGCGTAGACGGTGACGGCCAGGCTGCGCGCGCCGGCGTTGCGGCTGTCGAACTCCTGCACCAGTTGGCCGACGCTGTCGCCGCCGTGGAGCGTTCCGGAGTAGGTGGGCGCCGCTGCCGACGCCACCGTGCCGTCGTATTCGCGGCTGTCCGGCGCGGCGATCAGCTCCAGCGGCGCCGGGGCGATGGACCCCGCGGCGGTGAGTTGGTTGACGGCGTAGTTGGCGCCGCCGTTGCCGTCGTCGATCAGATAGCCCGTCACGTTCAGGCTGCGCGTGCCGGCGTTGTGGCTGTCGAATTCTTGCACCAGGCCGCTGAGGGAGTCGGAGCCGAAGAGAGTGCCGGAGTGAGACGGGACGCCGAGAGAGGCGCTGGTGCCGTCGTAGTCCTTGCTGTCCGGCGCGGCGATCAAATCCAGCGCGGCTGGGGTGATGTTGCCGGCTGCGCCTACGAGGTTGACGACGTAGTTGGCGCCGCCGTTGCCGTCGTTCACCGTGTAGGACGTGACTGACAAGCTGCGCGCACCGGCGTGGCGGGCGTCGAATTCCTGGGCCAGTCCGGTGACAGTGTCCGAGCCGAAGGTCGCAGCCGTGGGCAAGCCGGAGGAAGCGGTCGTGCCCTCGTAGATCCGGCTGTCACTCGCCGCGACGATGTCGAGCGCGGCCGGGCTGATGACTCCCGCCGCCGTGTCATAGCTGACCACGTAATTGGCGCCGGCGTTGCCGTCCTCGACGTTGGCCGGCGTCACCGTGAGGAGACGCGCTCCGGCGTCGTCACCGTCGAAGGACTGGGTCCACGCGCCGCTGTCGCCGGCGGCAAGGCTGCCCGAGGACAGCGTCGGCGCAGCCGCTGAGGCGGTCGTCGCGTCGTAACTGCGGCTGTCGGACGTCGCGCTCACCGTGATCGCGCGCGGGCCGATGGATCCCGCCGCGCTCGTGAAGGTCAGCGCGTAGTTGGCGCCGCCGTTTCCGTCGTCGAGCAGGAAGGACGACACTTCCAAACTGCGGGCGCCGGCGTTACGCGAGTCGAACTCTTGCGCCAGATTCGTCAAGGTGTCCGGCGCGAAGAGCGTGCCAGAGGAGGAAGTCGAGGCGCTCGACGCCACCGTGCCGTCGTATTCGCGGCTGTCCGGCGCGGCGATCAGCTCCAGCGGCGCCGGGGCGATGGACCCCG
>CAYVPL010000114.1:0-8501 GCA_964453755.1 uncultured Planctomycetales bacterium | reverse complement strand
GCCACCACCGCCGTGAACATGGCCGCCAGGATCAGCGGCACGTGGTTCCGGTCTGACTTCAGGATGATGACGTTGAAGAAGAGCAGCCCGATCAGAGCCGCCACCGGCAGCAGCGAGATCAGGACGGGCGGAAGCGGGCGTGACGGCTGCGGCTCGGCTGATTCAGTCATGCGGGGTGCGCTAGTCTATTTCGCGAAGAGCTGCGAAGGGTCGCGAAAGGACTTGAATTCCAGCGCGTTGCCCGAGGGATCGAGGAAGAACATCGTCGCCTGCTCGCCCGTGATGCCGCGAAAGCGCACGTAGGGCTCGATCACGAAGCGCGTGCCGGCGGCGCGGAGGCGATCGGCCAGGCGCTGCCACTCGTCCCAGGGCAGCACCACGCCGAAGTGAGGCACCGGCACTGCGTGACCGTCAACCGGGTTGTGCCGCGACTCGGGCACGGGCTGCAGCGCGGGGTCGAGGTGGGCGACGATCTGATGCCCGTAGAGATCGAAGTCCACCCACAATTCGTTGCTGCGGCCTTCGGGGCAGCCGAGCAGCGCGCCGTAGAAGGCGCGCGCGGCGGCCAGATCGTGCACCGGGAAGGCGACGTGGAAGGGTGAAAGACTGCTGCTCATGGCTGGACGCGGCGGATGAAGACATTGGCGATTTCGCAGGGCATGGGACCGGGTGGAATCAAGCCAATCTGGGCGCGCACCGGAGTGGCGGGAGATGGCGCCGCGAACTCGAACACGGAGTTGCCGTCCTTCACCTGGGTCCATGCGCCATGGCGGAACGAAGCTTCGATGCGCCGCCAGCCGGACTCAGGCGCGAAGCCGATGGCATCGATCGGCGGCACGATCAGGCCGTCGCGCATGGGATCGGGAAAGGGGCGGCTCGGCAGCGAGCCGGCCGGATCGGCCGTCTTGACGTCGAAGAAAATATCAAAGTCCTGGTATTCCTCGGCGCTGCGCAGGGGCGCCGCGTCCGCGGAGCCCGCCCACCGCCAGTCCTGCCGCGTCCAGCCGGCGGAGGCGGGCGCGAGGGCCATCTGGACGAAGCCGCCGTCGCTGGCGGCGGTCTCCGCGGCGGTGGCTCCGGTGGAGGGCAGCTCGAGGATGCGCAGATTGCGGAAGTGCGTCTCGCTACCCTCGGACTCGAGGCACAGCCGTCCCTTGCGCGGCGACACCGAGCTGCCGCCGCTGACTTCCTGCCCGTTGACCCAATGCTGCACGACTCCGTCCACGGCGACGATGCGGAAACGGTTCCATGCGCCCGTTCCGTTGGCGCGGCGCTGCGCGGGCAGGCAGCGCTCCCAGCCCGCGGGGTGCGGGCGGTCGGGCTTCATGGTGGCGCCCCAGATCGCGAACACGTCGCCGTGGCTGGTCCAGTTCGCGCTCTCCCAGCCGTCGATGATCTGCACCTCGACCGAGCGGATGAAGGGCGCGCCCTTGGCCGGCAGCGCGTCACTCCAGATGAAGAAGCCGGCGTTGCCGCCGGTCACGAGGTGGCGGTACTCGAATTCGACGATGAAATTTTCGTAGCTGCGCGCGGTGCGGATTTCGCCGACCGGAAAGCCGCTGCACACGATCAGGCCGTCGCGGACGGTGAAGGTGCCGGGATCCACGTTGACGTTCTCCCAGCCGGCGAGGCTCGCGCCGTCGAAGAGCGGCTGCCACTCGGGCAGCGCCTCGCGCGTGCGCGGCAACGCGCGCACGAACAGATCGTCGGCCATCTCGCCGGCCTTCAGCGCCAGCGTGGCCTCGAGCCAGCGCGGGCGGCCGTCGGCGCCGGGGAGTTCGCGCAGCGTCAACTGCGGCGAATGCTCGAGGATCAGATGATTGCTCAGCAGCCAAGGGCGCAGCGGCAGCAGGTCGATGCGTTGGCTCATGCTCGCCGCTTCGCCGCCGAAGAAGGCCTGGCCGCCGGCCGCCGGCATCACGCTGACGGCGCCAGGATCGTGCCAGCCCAGCACGCTGGCGTCCACTTCCAGCTCCGGCGCGAAGCCGCGCTCGGCCTCGGCGTCGCCGTTGACGAGCAGGTTTTTGTGAAACCAGGCCAACTCCGGCCCAACCTGCGCGAAGCCGACGGCGCGGCCGTCGAGGCCCCACTCCGGTTTGGGCGTCACGCCGAAGTGATGCAGGATGCTCGCGACCAGATCCGGCGACTTCGGCGGCGGCCAGATTTCGCCGCGCGCGACGCCGGGACCGTGCAGGATGAAAGGCGCCTCGCGGTGCGACGGGACGTTGAGCCCGTGGCCCTCGCCCTGCGCGCCGGCATGATCGGCGTGCACCGCGATCAGCCAGCGCTCCTGCGCGCGCGACGGCCGCGCCTCGATCGCGGCGAGCAGGCGCCCGACGTGCGCGTCGATCTCCGCCAACTTGCGGCGGTAGAGCGGATCGGCGCCGTCGTAATGCGCGTTGTTCTCGGAGTGGGCCACGCCGTCCGATTCGTCAAACATCACCACCAGCACGTCCACGGGCTCGAGCGCCAGAAAGTCCACGCCGGCGTCGGCGCACAGGCTGTCCACCGAGAAAGCGTCGAAATAGTCCGCGCTGGCCAGGTCGTACTCGGCGAAGAAGCTGAGGTCGGGCGCGGCGGGGGCGACCAGCAGATCCTGAATCGGCTTCCAGGATTGGGCGCTGGCGCACACGGTGCCGGGCCGCGCCTCGCGCAGGCGAGTGAAGAAGTGGGGGAAGTCCGCGTAGCGCGGGGCGGTGAACGCGTTGTCCGGGACGCCGTGCTTGTCGCGATGCACGCCGGTCAGAAACGTGGACCAACCGCTGCCGCTGATGGTGGTGTCCTCGCAACGGGCGCGCAGGCTCCAGGCGCCCTCGTCCTTCAGTCGGACCAGGTTGGGCGCAACTTCTGGAACCAGGGCGGCCGGCAGGAAGCCGTCGATGAACAATACTAGAGCCTTGTTTGCAGGCTCTTGGGCCGCGGCGCCGGGCTGCAAGGCGAGCAGGGAGAGCAGGACGAGCACACCGCCAGAGTAGGATCCGCGAAATAAAAGAAAAAAAGATCTCGATAACTACAAAAGGCGCTACCTTCACGGGCAACCCCGATCGGAGGTCCCCCGATGCTCACCAAATCCGCGGCCAAGGCTTTCTTTCTCGGCGGCACAGGGCTCTGCAGTCTGGCATTCGTTTTGCTGACCCTGGACACGCTCTCCCAATTCCCTGATCGCTCGAACGCAGCGGACATCACGCCGCAGATTCAAGCCGGTCACAAGATCTGGCTCGACAACAACTGCATGGGCTGTCACACCATCCTGGGGGAGGGCGCCTATTACGCGCCGGAACTCACGCGCGTGGTGGAGCGGCGTTCGGACGAATGGATTCGCGCCTTCTTGGCCGATCCCGCGCGGATGTTCCCCGGCCGCCGCAAAATGGTGAAGTATGATTTCTTCGATCCGGCAATTGTTGGCGATGCGGTTGCGCGCGAGAACGCCGACGCGCTGATCGCCTTCTTCCGCTGGGTCGGCCGCATTGACACCAACGGTTGGCCGCCGCAGCCCGACCTGGCCGGCGCGCCACGCACGCCCGGCGGCGGCAGCGCCACTGCCACGCCTGAGCCGGCCGCCGTGGCGGCTGCGCCCGCTTACTTCCGCTCCGTCTGCGTTTCCTGCCACGCCGTCGAAGGCTACGGCGGCAAAGTCGGTCCCGCTCTGGACGGCGTGGCCGACCGCTTCGATCGCGATTACCTGCGGCGCTGGATCGCGGATCCGGCTTCGGTGAAGCCCGGCACCGCCATGCCCAACCTCGGTCTGCCAGCGGCCGACGCCGACGCCATCGCCGATTTCCTCGCCACCCTCAAGGTCAAGGAGTGAAGCCGTGAAGTACGCCTCTCAACGCATTGCGTGGTGGTTCTTCGCCGCCGCCATGGGCCTGTTCGCGCTGCAAATCGTCTACGGCTTCCTGATGGGATTTGCGCGCATGGGCCTCGACGGACTCCACGAGTGGATTCCTTTCAACGTCGCGCGCACCACTCACACCAACTTGCTGGTGGTTTGGATGCTGAGCGGCTTCATGGGCGCCGCGTACTGGATCATTCCCGAAGAATCCGAACGTGAGCTCTGGAGTCCGCGCCTGGCCTGGATCCAGTTCTGGAGCCTGCTGGCGGTCGGCGTCGTGTCCATCGTCGGCTTTCACCTCAACGTGTGGGAAGGCCGCAAATTCCTCGAAATCCCGCGTCCGCTCGACTATCTGGTCGCGCTGAACGTCGTCGCCTTCATTTTCAACTTGTTGATGACCATCTGGAAGGGCAAGCGCATGACCACGACGGCCATGGTGCTGTTCTTTGGCCTGCTCACCGCCGCGCTCCTTTACCTGCCCGGCATGATCACCTTCAAGAACCTCGTGTTCGAGTCCTACTTCCGTTGGTGGGTCGTGCATCTGTGGGTCGAAGGCGTGTGGGAGCTGATCATGGGGGCCATTCTTTCCTACCTGCTCATCAAACTGACCGGCGTCGACCGCGAGGTGCTGGAGAAATGGCTCTACGTCATCGTGGGCTTCACCTTCCTCTCAGGCATTCTTGGCACCGGCCACCACTACTACTACACCGGGGCGCCCCACTACTGGCTGATGGTCGGCGGCATCTTCTCCGCCCTCGAGCCGCTGGCCTTCCTCGGCATGGCGCTCTACGCCGTCGCCATGGCGCGCCGCGGCGGTCGTCGACACCCGAACCGCATTGCCTTCCTGTGGACCCTGGGCTGCGCCATCATGTCCTTCGTGGGCGCCGGCTTCCTGGGATTCGCGCACACCCTGCCGCAGGTGAACATGTGGACGCACGGCACGCTGGTCACGGCCATGCATGGCCACATGGCCTTCTGGGGCGCATACGCCATGCTGATTCTCGCCATGATCGTCTACGTGCTGCCCGAGATGACGGGACGCGCGCTGCACAAGGGCTGGAAGGCCGAATGGGCCTTCTGGACCACGAACATCGGCATGGCGGGCATGACCGGCGCTTTCGCCGTGATGGGAATCGCGCAGGTCTATCTCGAGCGCAAGACCGGCATGGATTTCCTCGAAGTGCAGGAGGCGCTGGAGGTGCACGCCTTGGGCCTCGTTGCCGCCGCTTCGCTGCTGAGCTTCGGCATGATTCTTTACTTCATTGACTTCATCGCCCATGGCTTCGCCGGCCGCGCCCAGCCCGCAACGAGCGTCTGAGTCCGCCGCACCGTTGGCGGCGCCGCCTTTCTACCAGGCCGTTGCGGGCGAGGCGGAGCTCTTCGAGCGCTGCTGGCGGGCGCGCCTGCCCTTGATGATCAAGGGACCGACGGGCTGCGGGAAGTCGCGCTTCGTCGAGCACATGGCTGCGCGGCTCAACCGCCCGTTGGTCACGGTGCCTTGCCATGACGACACCAGTGCGGCCGATCTGCTCGGGCGCTGGCTGGTGCGCGGCGGCGACACGGTGTGGCAAGATGGGCCCGTGACGCGCGCCGTGCGCGGCGGCGCGCTGCTCTATCTCGATGAAATCGCCGAGGCGCGCCCCGACGTGGTCGTCGCGCTTCACCCGCTCACTGATCATCGGCGCCGCCTCCACCTGGACCGCCACGACGAGGAATTGGCAGCCCCGGCGGAATTCATGCTGGTGGTGAGTTTCAATCCCGGCTACCAGCGCGGTTGGAAGGAATTGAAACCGAGCACCCGCCAGCGCTTCGTCAGCTTGAGCTTCGAGTATCCGGCTCCGGCATTGGAGACGGCGATTCTGCTGGGCGAAACCGGCATTGATGAGGGCACTGCGAAGCGCCTCGTGCGCCTGGGCGGAAAGCTGCGGGGCCTCGACGAACTCGGCTTGGCTGAGAAGGCCAGCACGCGCCTGCTGGTGGATGCTGCGCACCTGATTCGCGGCGGGATGGCTCCGCGCGCCGCCTGCGAAGCTGCGATCTGCGAGCCGCTCAGCGACGAGCCCGACGTGTTGGCAGCGTTGCGCGAGGTCGTCGCGCTCGCCTTCTGAGAGCGGCATTTGACTTCGGACCGCCCGCCGGATCTGCCTCTCGATCCCGGCGAATCCGTGTTCGCGGCGATCTGGCGCGGCTGGCGTCGCGTCCGACGCAGCGCGGCAGCGGGTCCTGGCGCGGTGCGTTACGCGGATTTGGAGAGGCGCATGCACACGGTGGCGCAGGCCTTTGCGGGCCGCGCCCTCGCCTTGCGGCGCGCCGAGTCCGTTGGCGGCGCCGCAGCCGGCGTCGCTCTGCTGCCTGAGTGCGTGGATCTCGCTCCCGAGCGCGCGGTGAACGAGACTTTCTTTGGCGTTCGGGCCGCGATTTCCGGCGCGCTGGCCGGCCAGCCCGATCCGCCGGCGGCAGCGGACGACCTCGCGGCCGAGATCGACGCGATGCTGCGCGCGCGCGACGTTGCGCGCAATCTGGCGGCCGCCTCCTCCGGCTTCCGCGAGCGCTACGCAGCGGCGCTCGAGCTCGAACTCGCAGCCCGGCCGCCGCCGGCGCGCCGGCGCCGTCGAGCGCGCGCCCTCGAGGAGTTGCGCAGGCTCCTGCTCGCCGAGCGGTTGCCGACGGTTGCGCGCGACGAACTGGTCGCGACGCTGCGCCGGCTGCCCGAGCGCGGCGAACGGTCGCCGGGCGTGCTGCTTTGGGGTGGCGCGCTCCGCGGCAGCGAAGCCTCCGCCGCCGCCGAGGCGCGGGCGGAACTGGCCGAGAGCGAGTTGCGCTCCACTCTCGGGGTGGCCGCCGAGGCGAGCGAGCGCGAAGCTCCCGCGCGCGACTTCGTGCGGCGCATCGCGCTGCCTGAAGACGAAGCCAAGCAGGACATGCCGCAACACGCCTTCGAGAAGGTCATGTTCGCGGAGAAATTCACGGGCGGCGTGCGCCGCCTCGACGGCGCGGATGACCTGGCCGAACATGGCGACTCGCTCGATGCGGTGGATCTGCGCGAGCTCGTGCGAGGCGGTCCTGAAGCGCACAGCGTCTATCACGCAGAACTCGGCGATGGCGAGGGTGTTCCTGACGTCGCTCACGTCTTGCCGGGCGAACACGCACTTCCCTACGACGAGTGGGATGCCCGCGCGCGCAGGTACCGGCGTGATTGGGTACGGGTCTATCCCACCCGATTTCGCCCGGCGGACGCCGCAGCAGGAGCCGTTCTGGGGCGCGCCACGGCTGCTTCCGCTCGCGCGATGCTGAGGCGCCTGGAACGGGTTCGTCATCGCCGCCGCGCGCTCGATCGTCAAACCGAGGGCGACGAGCCTGACCTTACCGGCATCGTCGAAGACCTGGTCCGGCGCGCCGCGGGCGAGCCCGAAACGGGGCGCGTCTATCTGCATCGTCCGCGACTCGATCGGGATCAGGCCACCGTGCTGCTGCTCGACCTTTCGCTCTCCGCAGATTCTTGGGTCAAGGGCCGGCGCGTTTTGGACGCGGCGCGCGAGGCTGCGTGCGTGACCGGCGAGGCTGCGCACTCGCTCGGTGACGCGTTCCTGGTGCTCGCCTTCGCCAGCAACACTCGGCACCTCTGCCGCGCCTGGATGGTGAAGGATTGGGAGGAAGATTGGATCCAGGGACGAGCTCGCCTCGCGGCGCTGGAACCCCAGGGCTACACGCGTATCGGTCCGGCACTGCGCCACTCGGCCGCGCTGCTCGCGCGGCGGCCAGAGCGCAGGCGGCGCATCCTGCTCTTGACCGACGGCAAGCCGACGGACTATGACCGCTACGAGGGCGGCTACGGAGTGGCGGACGTGAGGATGGCCTGCCGCGAGGCAGCGGTGGCGGGGGTGCGAGTCCGCGCACTGGGCCTGGATCCGCGTGCCGCCACCCAACTGCCGGGGATGTTCGGAGTGGGCCATTGGAGGGCTCCGTCCGGGCTCCGGGAGTTGACCGAGGCGCTCGTAGAGGCTTATGGCGAAGACACTTAGGACCGTTTGTCCGGATCCTCTTGTGAATACCTATAAAAGATCGTATATTCCGAATATGCCTCCATCGAGGCCACTCCCATGAAACTCAACACCCTGAATCGCCTCCTCCTCGTGGCCGCCGTCTGCCTGGCCGCCGCCACGATCGCGCACTTCTCGCTCCGCGCCGGTTCCGACGCGGCCTCGAGCGGGATGAGCGCGCAATCCGGGCACGCGGCCGTCGCCTGGCAGCCCTCCACCAAGCCCTTCCCGCCGGTCGTCGGCGAAGAGAAGGCCGTGCTTACGGCGCCGCCGATGGTGCCGCCGCCGATCACGCGCAAACAGCCGACCAAACTGATCGTGGATCTGGAAGTGCGCGAGTACGTCGCCGAAATCAGCGACGGCGTCTCTTACACCTTCTGGTCCTACGGCGGCACGGTGCCGGGCTCCTTCATCCGCACGCGCGTCGGCGACGTGGTGGAGTTCCGCCTGTCCAACCATCCGGACAGCAAGATGCCGCACAACATCGACCTGCACGCGGTCACCGGACCGGGCGGCGGCGCCGCGTCGTCCTTCACGGCTCCCGGTCACACCTCGGTGTTCTCCTTCCAAGTGACGAACCCGGGCCTCTACGTCTATCACTGCGCCACCGCGCCGGTCGGCATGCACAT
>CAYVPL010000113.1:0-8507 GCA_964453755.1 uncultured Planctomycetales bacterium | reverse complement strand
CCGACGCGCTCAGCCGCGTGATCGCCTCGCTGCGCGCCTCGTTCCCCGGCGCGCGCCTCGGCGTCGTCTTCGGCGCGGGCGGCGACCGGGATCCGCTCAAGCGCGCGCCGATGGGCCAGGCGGTGGCGCAGGCCGCGGACTGGTGCCTGGTGACCAGCGACAATCCGCGCGGCGAGGCGCCCGAGCGCATCGCCGCGGCCGTGGCGGCCGGCGTGCGCGCGGCCGGCGTGACGCCGGAAATCGAACTCGATCGCCGCGCCGCCATTCGCGCCGCGGTGACGCGCCTGCGTCCGGGCGAAATCCTGCTGGTGGCGGGCAAGGGCCACGAGGACTACCAGGAAGTGCAGGGCGTGCGCCACGCTTTCGACGACCGCATCGTGCTGGCGGAGGCTGCGCAATGCTCGAACTGAGCGTCCTCGAGGCGGCCCGCGCGCTCCACGCTCCTCACGTTGGCGACGGCGCGCGCGCCCTGCGCGGCGTGACCTGCGACAGCCGCGCCGTGCAGTCCGGCGATCTCTTCGTCGCCCTGCCGGGCGCCCGCGTGGACGGGCACGACTTCATTCCGGCCGTGCAGGCGCTCGGAGCGGCGGCGGTGCTGGCACTGCCGGGCCGCGGCCCGCGCCCCGCCGGGCTGGCCGTGATCGAGGTGCCGGACACCACCGCGGCGCTGGCCGCGCTCGCGCGCTTCCATCTCACGCGTCTCGACGCGCGCGTCTTCGGCGTCACGGGCTCGGTCGGCAAGACGACCGCCAAGGATTTTCTCGCGCACTTGCTGGGCGGCCCGGCCGCGCGCGTGCATGCGGCGCCGGCCTCCTTCAATTCCGAAGTCGGCCTGCCGCTGAGCATTCTGGGCGCGCCGCGCGATTGTCAGGCCTTGGTGCTCGAGTACGGCATCAACGCGCCCGGCGAGATGGCGGCGCTGTTGAACATCGCGCGGCCGCACGAGGCCTGGATCACGGCGCTGGCCGCGGTGCACCTCGAAGGCATGGGCGATCTCGCCACCATCGCGCGCGAAAAGGGCCTGCTGGCAGGCGCCGCGCCCGCCGCGGGCCGGGTGTGGCTGCCGGATGCGGTGCGCGCCGCCCTGACGCCGCAGATGGCGGGCTGGTCGGCGCCGGTGCGCATCCTCAAAGGACTGCGCGCGCCGGGCCTGCGCATCCGCGCGCGCGCGCCCATGGCCTGGGAGTTGGAGCATCCGCGTTGGGGCAGCCTGCGCCTGCCCGTGGTGGCCGCCCACGAAGTGGAGACGGCGCTGGCCGCGGCCGAAGTGGCCGCCGCGCACGGCGTCGCGCCGGAACTCCTGCGCGCGCGCCTCGCCAGCCTCGAGCGCCCGCGCGGGCGCTTGACGGTGCAGCGTTTCGGCTCGCTGACCGTGTTGAATGACGCCTACAACGCCAGCCCCGCTTCCCTGCAGGCGGCGCTCGAAGCCCTCGCCGGCTGGCCGGGCGGCGGACGGCGCATCGCCGTGCTCGGGACCATGAACGAATTGGGCGACACCGCCGAGGACTTGCATCGCGCGGCGGGCGCCGCCGCCGCCGCATTGCCGCTCACGCAATTGATCGGCGTCGGCGCAGGCGGCGCTTGGATCGCGGAAGCCGCGCACGGCCGCGGCATGGCAGCCTGCAGCGTCGCCGATCAGGCCGCGGCGCTCGAGCTCCTGGCCCCCGACTTGCGGCCGCACGACGTCCTCCTGCTGAAGGCCTCGCGCTCCGAAGGACTCGACCGCCTGCTGAAACCTCTGGGAGATGCCGCCGCCCGCGGCAGCGCCGCCGTCCCCGCGGCCAGGAGTCTCTGAGTGCTGTACTGGCTCTGGCCTCAACTCGCCGAACTCTGGCATCCGCTCCAGGCCTTCCGCTACATCGGAGTGCGCGCGGCTCTCGCGTTCGCGCTGGCCTTTCTCTTCGCCGTTCTGCTGGGCCGTCCGCTGATTCGCCGCCTGCGCGCGGCGGGCATCGGCGAGCGCGCCGAGTTCAGCGATTGCAGCGAGGTCGGGGCGGCCTACCGTGCCGCCGGCAAGAGCGGCACGCCGACGATGGGCGGCGTGTTCTGGGCGGGCGCCGTGCTGGGCGCGCTGCTGCTGTGCGGGCGCCTGAACGAGCCGCTGGTGCTGCTCGGCGCGGCGCTGATGGTGGGCATGGGCACGCTGGGTTTCTTTGACGATTGGGTGAAGTTCCGCAAGGAGAACGGCCGCAATGGCCTCTCGCGCACCGCCAAGTTCTGGGCTTCGGCTCTGCTGGCCGGTTGGGTCGTCACCGTCTACTGGTGGCTCGGCGATCCGGATCGCGGCAATCCCGCGATTCGCAATCTCTACTTCCCGCTGCTGAAGGACATCTTCGCCGATCCCGCGACGCTCGGCCTGTGGGGCGCGGTGCTGTTCATCGGCTTCGAGACTTTCCTGATCCTGGCGTGCAGTCACGCGGCCAACGTCACTGACGGCCTCGACGGCCTCGCCGCGGGCAGCGCCATTCCCACGTTCGCCGCGCTGTCGCTCGCCGCCTACGCGGTGGGCCACGCCGGCATGGCCGGCTATCTGCACTTGCCGCACGTGCCCGGCGCCGCCGAACTGGCGGTGATGGGGGGCGCGCTGCTCGGCGCCACGCTCGGCTTCCTCTGGTACAACGCGCATCCGGCCGAAGTTTTCTTCGGCGACAGCGGCTCGCTGCCGCTCGGCGCGATGATCGGCTGGTTCGCCATCGTCTCCAAGCAGGAGCTCGCGCTGCCGCTGCTGGCCGGCGTCTTCGTGCTGGAGGTCAGCACCAGCCTGCTGCAGATCTACTGGTTCAAGTTCACCGGCGGCCGCCGCCTTTTCCGCAAGGCGCCGCTGCATCACGTCTATCAACTGGCCGGCGTGCCGGAGCAGAAGATCGTCGCCCGCTTCTGGGTGCTCGGCGCACTGCTCGCGGCCTTCGGCCTGCTCCTGATCAAGATCCGATGAGCGCCGACGCCGCCCTCGCCGCGCCTCCGCCGACTTCGGCGTCCGCCGCAACCGCGGCGCCTGCGGCTTCTGCCGCCGCGGCCGCGGGCGCCGTCGCGGCCGCACCCGTAGCCCAATCCAGCGCCGGCGATCCGCGCGTGCCGGGCCGCGCGCTGCTCGGCTGCGTGGCGGCTCTGACCGGCATCGGCCTGGTCGCCGCGGTGAGCGCCGCACCGCCGGGCGAAGCCGGACTCGCGCTCGGCATGCATTGCGCGCACCTCGCGCTCGGCCTCGGCGCATTCCTCATCGGTTTCCTGATTCATCCCGACAGCGCCCGGCGCTTCGTCGTGGTCGGCCTGGCCGCGGTCGGGCTGCTGCTGACGTTGATGCTGGTGGCCGGCATCGGGCACTCCAGCCACGAGGCCACGCGCTGGATCCGCATCGGCGGCTTCTCCTTCCAGCCTTCGCTGCTCTATCAATGCTTGTGGCCGGTGGCTCTGGCCTCCTGGGTGGTGCGCGATCCGCTGCGTCTCGCGCAGACTCCCGCGCTGCTCCGTCTGGGCGGCTGGTTCTTCCTGCTGATGCTGCCGGTCTTCCTGCAGCCGGACCTCGGCTCGGTGGCCATCCTCATGTTCGTGACGGGCGTCACCATGCTCTTCGCCGGCGCGCCGATGCGCTTCCTGTGGGCCATCGCCGGCCTGGGCGCGGTGTCCGTGCTGCTGGCTTTCCTGCTGTTCCCGCACGTCGCCGACCGCCTGGATTGGTGGAAGGAACCGGAGGAGCAGGTGGTGCGCGGGATGGAGGCCATCGCCGCGGCCGGACCGACCGGGCGCGGTCCCGGACTCGGCGTGATGAAGCACGGCCACGTGCCGGAGGGCCGCACCGATTTCGTTCTGACCGTGATCGGCGAAGAGTGGGGCCTGATGGGAACCCTGCCGGTGTGGACCCTGTTCGCCGCCTTCACCCTGCTCGGCTTCGCCGTCGCGCGTCGCGCGGCCACGCGCTACGGCGTGATCCTGATGGCCTCGGCCACCGTGATGGTTTCCGTGCAGGCGGCCTACAACATGGCCATGGTCTTCGGACTTGTTCCGGTCAAAGGCCTGCCTTTGCCCTTCGTCAGCCGGGGCGGATCTTCCATACTGGCGCTCGCCGCCCTGCTGGGCCTCGCGCTGCAAGCCGCCTACCGGCCCAAGCGCCAACCCGCGCCCGCCGCCTCGCTTCTGCCATGAGCCTCAACCTGCGCCTCGCCTTCGCTGCACTCGGCCTGCTGGTCGTGGTGGCCGTGATCGGCATGATCTCCGGCTCGCGCCGCGCCGACCCCGACGAGGCCGAGCCCGGCGCGCCGCTCCTCGACGTGAGCGGCTTCAAGTCCGTGAATCTGCTGCCGCCCGAGCAGCGCAGCACCTGGATCGCCGATGCCAGCGCCACTCCGGCCGCCGACTCGCGGCAGGCGGCGCGCGTGCAAGTTCCGGCGCCGGGCGCTCCGGCCGTCAAGCCTCCGCCCAGCGCAGCCGCCTCGGCCGAGCAGAAACTGCCGGCCGGCACGCGCAGTTATCGCATCCGCGAAAAGGACAGTCTCACCAAGATCGCGCGCAAGGAGTACGGCAGCGAGGATCACTGGCGCTGGCTGGCGGAGGTCAACGGCATCACGAATCCCGGCAAGCTGAAGATCGGCGATCTGATCCAGCTGCCGCCGCGTCCGGCTGCGTCGGCCTCTGCGCAGCCCGCCGCGGCTTCGGCCAAACCGGCCGCGCCGGCCGCCGGCACGCGCCATCAAGTGAAGAAGGGCGAGACCATCGGCGAGATCGCCCAGCGCTACTACGGCAGCAGCAAGGACTGGAAGCGCATCCTCGAGGCCAACGGGCTCAAGCGGCCTGAAGATCTCAAGGCCGGACAATCTCTCATCATTCCCCCGGCGCGCTGAAGCCGCGGCTGCGGATGCGCGTGCTCTTCGTGGGCGGCGGAACGGGCGGGCATCTGACGCCCGCGCTCGGTCTGGCCGAGGCGCTGGAAGAGCGCGGCCACGAGACGCTGTTTCTCGTCAGCGGCCGCGAGGTCGAGCGCAACTATTTCGCCGACGGCCGCGCCCACGTCTCCTTGGGTTACGACGAATCGCGGCTGCCGAAGCCGCTGGCCTTGCCCGGCGCCTGCTGGCGGGCGCGGGCGGAGGCGCGCCGCTTCCGGCCCGATCTGGTGGTTGCGCTCGGTGGAGGCGCCAGCGCCGCCGCGCTGGCCGTGCGCAAGCCGCGCGTCCTGCTTGAGGGCAACGCCGTGGCGGGGCGCAGCGTGCGCTGGATGCAGCCCTTCTCGCGCGCCACGCTCACCCTCTTTCCCGACACCGCTCTGCGCCTGCGCGGCGGGGTCTGCGTCGGGCCTCTGGGCCGCCGTCAGTTGGCGGCGCAGCCGCGCGCCACGGCCCGCGCCGCCCTGGGCCTGCCGGCCGACGGTCCGCTGCTGCTTTGCGCCGGCGGCAGTCAAGGCGCGCGCGCCGTCAACCGCGCCGCAGTGGCGCTCGCGCCGCGGCTGGCGGCGCGCGGCGGCCGCCTGCTGCTGCTGTGCGGGCCGGGCCGATTGGCGGAACTCGCGGAAACGCAGGCGCGCTGGCCGCAGACCTTCTTCGCGCGCGAGCACTGCGGCGAGATGGGGGCGGCCTACTCGGCCTCCGACTTCGCGCTGACGCGCGGCGGCGCCTCCACCGTGGCGGAACTCTGGCTGCACGCGCTGCCCGCGCTGATCCTGCCGTATCCGCACCACAAGGACCGGCAGCAAGAGAAGAATGCGGCGGCGCTGGCGCCCGGACTGCGGGTGCTGCGCGAAGAGAACCTCGACGATCGCGCCTTCGAGGAGATCGCGGAGCTGACCTGCGACGAAGGCCGCCGCGCGCCGATGCGGCGGCATCTCGAACAGATGCGCGGCGCCGGTCTGGACGGGCGCGCGCGCGCGGTGCGGGTGCTGGAGGAAATTCACCGGCCCGCGCCGTAGAGTGGGCGCGTGGCCGCACCCTCCGTGTCACCCGGCTCATCTCACACTGCCTTCGAGCGCGCGCCCGACGCGCCCGATGCCCACCCTCTCGACACTCTGGCCGGTCCGGCCGGGCGCACCGCGCTGCTGGTCGGAGTGAACGGCACGGGCATGCGCGGCCTGGCGCTCCTGCTGCTGCAGGCCGGCTGGACCGTCTACGGCGCCGACAGCCATCCGCCCGGCTCCACCGATCCGCTCGTGCGCGCCGGCCTGCGGCCCTGGCCGTCCGCCGCAGGGTTGGCAGTGTCCTGGGCCGTGCGTTCAGTCGCCGTGCCCGCCGTGGATCCTGACTTTGCCGGCGCAGTCCGGCGCGGCGCGCGCGAGGCTCTCTATCCCGAAATGCTCGGCCGGATCTCGCGCTTGCGCCGCGTGATCGCCGTCTCGGGCTCGCACGGCAAATCCACGACTTCGGCCTGGATCGCCTTCGGCCTGCGCCGCGCCGGGCGCCAGGCCGGCTTCCTGGTCGGCGCGCCGAGCAGGCAACTGGGCGGCTCCGCGGATTGGGGCGATCCGACGGAGCCGCTGGTGCTCGAGTCCTGCGAGTACGCGCGCTCCTTTCACGCGCTCGCGCCCTGGAGCGTCGCGCTCACCAACGTGGATGCCGAGCATCCGGACACCTATCCCGGCGGCCTCCCGGAAGTCACGGAGGCCTTCGCGCATTTCCTCGGCGCCTGCGCGCCGCAGGGCGCGGTGTTCGCCAGTCCGGAGGCGCCCGATCTGGCGGCGCGCACGCCGGCCGCCTGGCGCCGCGCGCCGGAGTTGCCCGCCGACTGGGTGGTCGGGCTGCCGGGCGCGCACAACCGCAAGAACGGCGCGCTGGCGGCCGCCGTGCTGCGCGGCCAGGGCCTGAGCGAGGCCGACGTGCGGGCTGCGGTGGCGGAATTCCGCGGCTGCGCGCGGCGGCTCGAGGAAATCGGCACGCGGCGCGGCGCGTTGATCGTCAGCGACTATGCGCATCATCCGGTGGAAGTCAAAGCGACGCTGCAGGCCGCGCGCGAGCGCTGGCCGGATCGGCCGATCTACGCCGTGTTCCAGCCGCACCAGGCGCAGCGCTTCCACGCCTACCGCGAGCAATTCGCGCCCGCTCTCGACGAGGCCGCGCGCCTGCTGCTGCTCGAGATCTACCGCGCGCGCGATCCGGAGGAACTGCGCGCCAGCGTCGCGGAGCTCGTGCCCGAACTCATCCGCCGCAGCGCGCGCCCGCTCGCGGTGGTTCAGGAAATGGACAGCGCGCGCGCCGTGCTCGACGCGTGGCTGCGCCCCAACGACGTGGTGCTGTGCCTCGGCGCCGGAGACGTGGATGCCTTCGCCCGCAGTCTCGCCTGAGCGCGCCCCGTTGCGGCGCATGGAGCCGCTGGCGAATCACACCACGATGCGGATCGGCGGGCCGGCGGAATTTTTCTACGAGCCGCAGCGGCCAGAGGATCTGGCCGCGCTGTTGACGCGCCTCGAAGCGGATGGAGTGCCGGCGCGCCTGCTCGGGGGGGGGGCGAACACCCTCGCGCCGGACGGCGGCGGGCCCGGCGCGGTGATCCACACCGGCACGCTGCGGCGCATCTTCCGCGAGGGCGAGCGCCTGCGCGCCTGGCCCGGCGTGACGCTGCCGCAACTCGTGCGCACCGCGCTCGACGCGGGGCTCGGCGGCATGGACCGGCTGGTTGGCGTGCCGGGGCAGGTCGGCGGCGCGCTGGCGATGAACGCGGGCAGCGCCGCCTGGGGCATCTGGGACGAGGTCGAGGAAATTTCGGTGTGGGAGCCGGGCGGGGTCGTGCGCCGCATGCTGCCGGCGGAAGTCGGCCCGGTTTACCGCGATGGCCGTCTGCGCGGCCGGGTCGTGCTGGAAGCTCTGTTTCGGCTGCGTCCCGAGGACCCTGCGACGCTCAAGGCGCGGCAGGACGAATTCCTGCGCCGCAAGAACGCCACGCAACCCGTCACTCTGTCCAGCGCCGGCTGCGCATTCAAGAACCCGCCGGGCGACAGCGCCGGGCGGCTGGTGGATGCGGCCGGATTGAAGGGCGCGCGCCTCGGCGGCGCCGAAATCAGCAGCGTGCACGCCAACTTCATCGTCAACCGCGGGGGGGGGGAGCGCCCGAGTGCCTCGGCGGCCGACGTGCGCGGCCTGGTGGAGATGGCGGAGGCCGCCGTGGCGGAGAAGTTCGGCGTCCGGCTCGAACGCGAACTGGTGATCTGGCCGGAGCCCCTGCGGCCGCTCAGTCCTTGAAGTGGATGCCGTCCAGGACCAGGGCCTCGCCCGGATCCAGGTCGGCGGTCACCGTGATGCGCACCTTGCGGAAGGAGCCCAGCGGAACGCGCACTTTGTGCGCGGTCGGCGAGGTGTAGAGCGGGCGCAGATCCACGGCGCTGCTGGCCACCGTGACGCCGGTGTCGAGATCCTGCGCCAGGATCAGAATGCGGCCGAGGCCGGGGCCGCCGACCGTCATCACGCTGAACTCCGAGCACTCGGCCTCGGTGTTGACGAAGGAGTCGTCGTAAGTCGTGAAACTGACGGACTCGCCGAAGACCACGATCGGATGGGGCAGCGCCCAGCGCTTGGCCTCGTTCCACGGCCAGG
>CAYVPL010000112.1:0-8581 GCA_964453755.1 uncultured Planctomycetales bacterium | reverse complement strand
CCCGACGAAGTGCAGTTGAACCCCTTCGGCGAGTTGACGATGGCCCTGGCCTGGACGGCCCTGGTGGCGATCAATCTGTGGACCTGGCGCACCATCCTGCGCCGGCGCCCTGCTGCGGAGGGCGGCCCGGGGCAAGGACCGGCCTAAGAGGCCTTCGGGAGGGCCTCCGGGGCTCCAGACCCCCTTCCAAAGGGGGCTGGGAGGCCCCCCTGGAACAGGCTCAAGTCGGGCGGTGGATCCGGCCGTAACAAGGAGGTCGCTTTTCGGAGACCCCCCATGACGACCACCACCTCCTCCCCCCTGGACGCCGCTCGCGTCGCCGAACTGACGGAGCTCTTCGGGGACGAAGGTTCCGTGCGCGAGCTCTTCGACGAGTTCTTCAACGAGCTCGACCCACGCATGAACGCGCTGCGCTCCGGCATTGCTCAGGGCCGCGCCGATCTGGTGGACTCCGCCGCGCACGCCATCAAGGGCTCCTCCGCCAATCTGGGCGCGCAGGCGGTGCGCGAGTGCGCGAAGACCGTGGAAGAGCTGGCGCGAGCCAGCAAGTTGCAGGAGATCGAGCCGCTGCTCGGCCGCCTCGAGGGCGAGCTGCACCGGCTGCGCTCCTGGATCGCGGCGAACGGACTGGCCTAACTTCCGTCAGCGTTTCGCGACGGTCGCGTAACAGGCGGCGATCGCGCCGACCGTTTCCTCGCGCTGCGCGCGCGTGACGCCCGGGTGAATGGGCAGCGCGAGCACTTCGGCGCAGGCGCGCTCGGTGTGCGGGAGGCTGGCGGGCAGGCCGGCGCGCGGTGCGAAGCAGGGCTGCTGGTGCAGGCCGACCGGGTAGTAGACGGCGCTGCCGATCTTGCGCTCGGCCAGGAAGGCGCGCAGGCGGTCGCGCTCGCGGGCGCGGATGACGTACTGGTGCACGACGTGGCCGGCGTTGATCTCCGGCGGCGTGATCGGTCCGCCGGCGGCGGATTCCAGCCCGGACTCGCGGAACAGGCGCGCGTAATGCGCGGCGCCCTCGCGGCGGGCGGCGTTGAATTCGAGCAGGCGCGGCAGCTGCTGCAGCAGGCCGGCTGCCTGCAGGGAATCCATGCGGAAGTTGTAGCCCACTTCCTCGTGGTGGTACTGGCGGTCGCCGCCGTGCTCGCGCAGGCGGCGCATGCGCTCGGCGCGATTCGCGTCGTCGGTGGTCACGAAGCCGGCGTCGCCGGGGGCGCCGAGATTCTTGGTCGGGAAGCAGGACCAGGCGGCGGCCTCGCCGCCGGCGCCCACGACGTAGGCTGGGTGGGCGGCGCCGATGGCCTGGGCGGCGTCTTCGATCAAGGCGATGCGCCGGCCGGCGGCTTGATCCACTGCGGCGCGGATGGCAGGGAGTTCGGCGGCGCGGCCGTAGAGGTGCACCGGGATCACGGCCTTGGTGCGCGGCGTGACGCGCGCGGCCGCCGACTTCGCGTCCAGGCAGAAGCTGGCGGGGTCGATGTCCGCGAAGACCGGCGTGGCGCCGACGCGCGCGCCCGCGCCGGCGGTGGCGAAGAAACTGAAGGCGGGCACGACGACTTCGTCGCCGGGGCCGACGTCGAGCGCGCGCAGGCGCAGCACCAGCGCGTCCGAGCCGTTGCTGCAGCCGAGCGCGTGGCGCACACCGAGCAGCGCCTTCAGCGCGGCTTCCAGCTCGCGGACCTCCGGCCCGTTGACGAAGGAGCCGTGCTCCAGCACCCGCGCCCAGCGTAGCAGGAGGCCGCGGCGGGCAGCTTCGTCCAGGTTGTAGTGGATGTCGAAGAAGGGGACGGACATGGCGGAGGCGGGTAACCCTTAGTTTAGGAAATCGGGTCACCTACGCGATGCGCCGGCGTGGTGGATGGGGTGGCGCAGGATCGTCATGCCGAGAATTGCACGATTGCACGGTATCCGTTAAGATCGAAGGAGGCGGAGAAGTGATCGTCTCCTTCGCCGACACGGCGACTGCCGAACTCTACGATGGTGCCTTCGTCAAGCCTCGTTACCCGATCGCCGTCATTCGGCTGGGCCGGCGGCGCCTCAGTCAACTGCATGCTGCAGCAACACTCGCCGAATTGGGACGGATTCCCGGCCACCGCCTGGAGAAGCTACGCGGCGATCTGGCCGATCACTACAGCATCCGCGTCAACGATCAGTGGCGCGTCGTGTTTCGATGGAATGGCGAGGGCGCCGAGGCGGTCCGCTTGATGGATTACCACTCATGAACATCCCCCGTCCCCGCGTCCCCATGCCTCATCCGGGCGAGACTCTCGCTGAGGATTTCCTCAAGGAGCTTGGCATCACTCAGGTGGCCTTCGCCAAGCACATCGGCGTGTCCGTGCAGCGCGTCAACGAGATCGTGCGCGGCAAGCGGGGCGTCACGGCGGAAACGGCGTGGCTGTTCGCCCAGGCGTTCGGCACCTCGCCGGAGTTCTGGCTCAACCTCCAGGCGCAGCACGACCTGGTCGCTTGCAAGCCTCAGCGCAAAGTGCCGCGGATTCGCAAAGTGGGATAGACTGGAAGATGAGGGCCCATGCGCGGCACAGATCCTCACGATTTGACGACGATCTACGTCGGATCCCACGCCAGCGTGGCCGCGCTGGAAGGTGTGCTGGAAGCGGAGGGCATTCCGACCTTCGTGCCGGACCGGATGATGAAGACCATGGATCCCTTCATCACGGGTTACGCGCCCCTGGAGTTGGCGCTCCAGGTGCAAAATTGTCACGAGGCGGAAGCGCGCGCCCTGCTGGGCCAGAATTCCCCGCCGGCGCCCATCCCGCAGCCGAGGCGTGTGGCCTGGGGATTGGTCGCGATCGTGTTTCTCACGCCGATGGTGATTGCGGCCGTGCTCGAGTTGATCCATTATTTCACGCGCTAAGGAGATAGACTGGAAGGGGAGAGCCCGTGCGCGCGACGCCTCCTTCAGAGTTGAAAACGGTCTACGTCGGACCGCGTGAGTGCGTGACCATCCTCGAGGGACAGATGGCTGAAGCGGGAATTCCGACTTACGTGGCGGAACACGGAGATCTACTCGACGTCGGAGCGGTTCATTTCGGCTGGAGCCTCCCCTGCCACGCGATTCAGGTGCCCGCTGCCTTGGCCGCGCACGCGCAGACGATCGCGGATCGCGAGTTTCCTCCGAAGCCGGCCGCAAGGCTGAATTCCCGTTACGCCGGAGCTTTCCTCGGCCTGGCCCTGGCCGCCCTCATCGTGTGGCTCCTCATAGAACCTTGGCTCTGATGAACTCCCGCGATCGGAATCCTGAAGCTCTTCAGTCCATCAATCTCGCCGACAAATTCGCGCAGATCCGCCAGACCTGGAGCCCGCGCATCGTCGCGGAGCTGAACGGACAGCACGTGAAGCTGGCGAAGCTGCACGGCGAGTTCATCTGGCACAGCCACGCCGAGGAAGACGAGCTCTTCCTCGTGATCGCCGGGCGCCTGCGCATCGAGCTGCGCGACGGCGCGCTGGATCTGGGCCCGGGCGAGATGGCCGTGATTCCCCGCGGCATCGAGCATAAGCCGGTTGCCGCCGAGGAGACGCACGTCCTGCTCTTCGAGCCCGCCAGCACCGTCAACACCGGCACGGCCGGCGGCGCGCGCACGATCGCGGCGCCGGAGTGGATCTGACGTTCCAGAGTACCCTGCGCGGAATCGGCTGCTTCGCTGCGGATTTCCTGTGTTACCCTAGGAAAGCCCTTTTGCGGGCGCCTCCCCTCATGCGATCCCTCACCCTCGCGCTCCCCACCAGCCTGGCCGCGGCCGCGCTCCTGCTTTCTCCCGCCTCCGCCCAGAGCACCACGCGCGTCAACGTGGACTCCGCCGGCGCGCAGGCCAATCAGAACAGCCTCGGCGCCTCCATCTCCGGCGACGGCCGCTTCGTGGCCTTCGAGAGCGAGGCCAGCAACCTGGTGGCCGGCGACACCAACGGCGTGCGCGACGTGTTCGTGCACGACCGCCAAACCGGGCAGACCATCCGCGTGAGCGTGGACTCCTCCGGCGTCGAAGGCGACGGCGACAGCCGCTGGCCCAGCATGTCCGCCGACGGCCGCAGCGTGGCCTTCGACAGCGAAGCCACCAATCTGGTGCCCGGCGACACGCAGGGCGTGCGCGACGTCTTCGTGCACGACCTCGTCAGCCGTCAGACCACGCGGGTCAGCGTGAACTCGATGGGCGGCGCCGGCAACTCGGAGAGCCGCCTGCCTTCCATCTCCGGCAGCGGCCGCTACGTGGCCTTCGAGAGCCGCGCCAGCAATCTGGTGCAGGGCGACAACCTCGGGCATCGCGACGTCTTCGTGCACGATCGCGCCACCGGCAAGACCGGGCGCATCAGCGTGAACTCGCTCGGCCAGGAAGCCAACGATCCCAGTTCGCTGCCCAGCATCTCCGCCGACGGCCGCTTCATCGCCTTCACCAGCGCCGCCGGCAACTTGGTGGCCGGAGACGCCAACGGCCTGGATGACGTGTTCGTGCACGATCAGAACACCCGCCAGACGGGCCGCGTCAGCGTGGATTCCGCCGGCGTGGAGTCCGACGGAGCCTCCACCGAGTGCTGCCTGTCGGCCGACGGCCGCTACGTCGCCTTCGAGAGCGCCGCCACCAATCTGGTCACCGGCGACACGAATGCTGCGATGGACGTGTTCGTCTACGACCGCCAGTCCGCGCTCACGACGCGCGTCAGCCTCGCATCCGGCGGCGCGCAGGGCAGCGGCGCCAGCGCGTTCCCTTCGCTCTCCGCCGACGGCCGCTTCGTCGCGTTCCACAGTCTCGCCGCCGATCTGGTCGCCGGCGACCTCAACGCCGCCGCGGACGTGTTCATCCGCGACCAACAGAACGGAACCACCCTGCGCGTGAGCGTCAGCTCCCTTGCCACGGAAGGAAGCGGCGACAGTCAATTCCCCTCGCTCTCCGCCGACGGCGGCCAGGTCGGATTCCTGAGCGCGGCCGACGACCTCGTGCCCGGCGACCGCAACGGCGACGACGACATCTTCGTCTACGAGCGCGCTGGCACCGGCCCGCGCCTGGCGAAGAGCGGCAGCTGCCCGGGCCAGGTGGCGCTCACCATCACGAATCTCACGCCCAACGGGCGCGCCGCGGTCCTGCGCGGCCCGGCGGGCACGTTTGTCAAACCAGGCGGTCCCTGCCAGGGCCTCGTGCTCGGCATCGGCGCGCCGGTGGTGCAGTCCATGCCGCGCGCCGACGCGAACGGCGCGGCGGTGCTGCCCTTCACGGCCCCTTCGGGCCTCTGCGGCCTCACCTTCCAGGCCGTGGACGTGACGGACTGCAAGGCGACCAACGTAATCGTCCTCTAAGGAGGCTTCTCTCCTGGTAGTCTGGATCCTGCGGCTCACCCGCCGCCAGGACCATGACTCAACCCTGTTCGACCGCTCTACTCCGCGGCCTCGCCGCCGCGATCCTGCTCACTCCCGCCGTGGCGCAGGAGACCACCCGCGTCAGCGTCAACGGCGCCGGTGCGCAAGGCAACGGCAAGAGCGCCTGGCAGCACGAGCCCAGCATTTCCGCCGACGGACGCTTCGTGGCCTTCGAGAGCCTGGCGGCCAACCTCGTGCCCGGCGACACGAACGGCGCGCTCGACGTGTTCGTCCACGACCGGCAGACCGGCATGACGACGCGCGTCAGCGTGGATTCCGCCGGCGCGCAGGGAACGCGCGCCTCCTACGCGCCGGTGATTTCCGGCGACGGGCAGATCGTCGCCTTCCACAGCGAGGCGCCGGCGCTGGTGCCCGGCGACACCAACGGCGCGGCCGACGTGTTCGTGCATGATCGCGCCACGGGTCAGACGACGCGCGTGAGCGTCAGTTCCGCCGGCGCGCAAAGCGGCCAGGACGCGCAGTACCCGCAACTCTCCGCCGACGGGCGGTACGTCGCCTTCTTCAGCTTCGCGGGCGACCTGGTGCCGGGCGACACGAACGGCGTCAGCGACGCCTTCCTGCACGACCGCGTGACGGGTCTCACGACGCGCGTCAGCCTGAGCACGATCGGCGCGCAGGGCAACGGCCATAGCTTCCCCATGTCGCTCTCCGCCGACGGGCGTTACGTGGCCTTCGAGTCGGAGGCGAGCAACCTCGTGGCCGGGGACAACAACGGCGCGACCGACGCCTTCGTGCATGACCACTGGACCGGACTCACGACGCGGGTCAGCCTCGACGAGGCCGGCGCCCAGGTGCCGCAGGGCGCGCTGAATCCGCGCATCTCGGCCGACGGCTCTCTTGTGGCCTTCATGAGCGTCTCCCCCTTCGTCGCCGGAGACACGAATGCCATGACCGACGTCTACGTGCGCAACCTCACGACGGGCGCAGTCGCGCGCGCCAGCGTGAGTTCGGCGGGCGAGCAGGGCAACCAGGCCAGTTACGTCGCGGGCATTTCCGCGAACGGCCGCCACGTCATCTTCGAGAGCTCGGCCTCGAACCTCGTGGCGGGCGACCTGAACGCCGAATCGGACGTCTTCGTGCACAGCCTGCACACGGGCCAGACTCTGCTCTGCAGCCGGGACACGGCCGGCGTTCAGGGCAACAAGGCCAGCTGGGGCGGACAGTTGTCCGCCGACGGCGGCAGCGCCGCGTTCGTGAGTTTCGCCGACAATCTCGTGACCGGCGACACCAACGCCAAGTCGGACGCGTTCGTGTTCGAGCGCCCGACCGGCCCCAGTCTCGCGCGCAGCGGCTCCTGCCCCGGCGCCATCACTTTGACCGTCACCGGCGCCACTCCGCTCAACCCGGTGGCGATGGTGCACGGTCCGGCCGGCGCGTTTGTCAAACCCACGCCGCCTTGCCAGGGACTGGTCCTGCAAATCGCGCCGCCGGCCCTGGGCGCCCTGGTGACCACCGATGGCGCCGGGGCCTGCCAGTTGCCGTTCAACGCTCCGCCCGCCGTGTGCGGCCGCAGCGTCCAGGCGGTGGACATCGTGAGTTGCAAGGCGTCCAACGTGGTCGTTCTCTAGCGAGCGCGCCGCCCCTAGACTGGTGAGCGCATGCTCACCGTCACCAAGGACCAGATCCTCCCCTGCACCGTCACCGGATCCTGGCCGCGGCCGCGCTGGTTCGACGTCAGCATGTTCGGCAAACCGCTGGACACCTGCATGATGGACGTGCGCTTCCGCGAGAAGTTCGTGGACGCGTTGGCCACCGTGATCAGCGACGAGGAGCGCGCCGGCCTCGACATCCTCACTCACGGCGACTATCACTGCGACGATGACCTCGCCGGCCGCTCCTGGCACCACTATCCGCTGCAGCGCTGGGCCGGCTTCGAGGGCGATCATCTGCAGTCGGAGGAGACGCGCTCGCCCTGGCTGCGCTATCCGCCGGGCACTTTGCTGAACGAGATCTACACCGGCTGGCGCTGGCCGCGCGTGGTCGGCAAGATCGAGCATCGCTCGCTCGATTACGCGAAAATCTGGCGCCTGGCGCAATCGAAGACGCGCAAGCCGGTGCGCTTCGGCACCTGCTGCTCGCAGGTCATGGGGCTGTTCCTGGACATTCACACGGACGCCTACAAGGACCGGCGCGAAGTGATCTGGGACATGGCCGTCGCCATGAACAAGGAGCTGCGCGCGCTGCGCGACGCCGGCTGCAAGTGCATTCAGATCGAGGAGCCCACGCTGCACTTCTGGGCCAACACCTCCGGCGCGAAGAGCGACGAGGTCAAATTCATGGTCGAGGCCTACAACCGCGAGGTCGAGGGCCTGGACGACGTGGAGATCTGGATCCACACCTGCTGGGGCAATCCCAACATGCAGCGCGTGATTGACAACGACAGCTACCGCGAATCCTTCGAGCTCTACCTGCACGCCCTGCGCGGCGACGTCTGGACCGTGGAGATGACCGACCGCAACTTCCGCGAGATCGAACTCTTCGGCTCGCTCAAGGGCAAATTGCCCAAAAAAGTGTGCGTGGGCGTCAGCAGCCACCGCACCCTGCAGGCCGACCGTCCCGAAGAAGTCGCGGCGCGCATCCGCACCGCGCTGCAGCACGTGGCGCCCGAGCAACTCGTGATCTCCAGCGACTGCGGCTTCGGCCGCCAGGGCTGCAACCGCGAGATCGCCTTCTTCAAAGCCGCCGCGATCGCGCAAGGCACCAACATCGTCCGCGCCGAACTGGGCTTTCCCACCACTTACGTCCCCGGCGCCGATCCGCGCCTGCAGACTGACATCGTGCCGAAGACCGCCGCCCGCTGAGAATCAGGCGCGCAACGCCGCTTCCATGCGGCGGTCGGGCATGAACCACATCATCGCCACCAGCGCGTAGAGCGCCAGCGCCGGCCAGGGATTGACCAGGCAGAGCGCGATCGCCGCCGCGTAGATCACGACCGAAACCTTGCCCTTGCGGTCGGCGCCGAGCGCCAGCGCCAGCCGCGACTGCGGCCCGTGGTGCGCGGCCAGCGCGCGGGCCAGGACGAAGTAAGCCACGGCCGCCATCAGCAGCACGCCGCCGTAGAGCGCGACCGGCAGCGCGGCGAAATGATTCTCGCCCATCCAGCCCGTGACGAACGGCAGGAGGCTGAGCCAGAACAGAAGATGCAGATTCGCCCACAGAATGCCGCCGCTGACGGTCTGCGCCGCGTGCAGCATGTGG